>JALZUE010000057.1 GCA_023301705.1 Alteromonadaceae bacterium
CTTGTCCATGCGGTGATAATTGCTTTCACTAAAGACGCTAATGGAATTGCAAAGAACACGCCCCAAAACCCCCATAAGCCACCAAAAAACAAAACCGCAATAATAATAATAACGGGGTGTAAACTTACCGCCTCAGAAAACAACAAAGGAACCAATAAATTACCATCAAGTGCTTGTATAATGGCATAAGCAATCATTACATAACCAAACTCGGCAGATGTACCAAACTGCAATAAAGCGACTAGCATCACAGGGAAAGTTACAATAGTAGCTCCAACGTACGGTATAAGTACTGATAAGCCAACTAATACACCAAGTAAAACAGCATAGCGTAAATCAAGTGCTATAAAAGCAATAGTAGAGGTTGTTCCAACGATGAGTATTTCGATCACTTTACCACGAATATAATTCATTATTTGTTGGTTCATTTCTTCGCTAACTTGTTTAGCTAAACGTCTCTCTTCAGGAAGTAACTTAACAAAGACTCGAATCAATTCGTTTTTATCTTTTAAAAAGAAAAACACCATTAATGGCACTAAAATAAAATAAATCAGCAATGCAACCATACCAGACAATGAATTTAATGATGCTGATATAGCTATCTGCCCCCACTCTAATACTTTTTCATTAACTGCTGACATAATAGATGAAAGATGTTCGGCATCAATAAACTCAGGGTACTTTTCAGGTAAGGTAAGTAAGTATGTTTGCGCTTGAGAAAACATATTAGGTGCTTCTTTAGCAAAGTGCACTCCTTGCTGCCAAATAATAGGTACTAACCCTAAAATCACTAACAAAGACACTCCAACAAAAAGTACCATAACAAATGTAACACTGGTGGTTCGGCTAACGCCAAATGATGATATTTTAGTTGCTGGCCACTCTAATAAAAAGGCAATCGCAACAGCAACAAAAACAGGCATTAAAATATTACTAAACAAATAAACAAACAGAAAAGAAAAAATAATAATTGCAAACAGCACCATATTATCAGGGTTAGAGAAGTGGCGTTTGTACCAATTATTCATCATATTAATCATAAAGAGAGTTACCTGATTGAATGCGAAGCTCTACAACATTATTGTTTATTTGAGCTAGAGAAAAAATACATAACATTAATAAATAACACAAAACAGCTTATTTGAACCTTTAGTGTTTTTACTTATCAAACAAATAATCAACTTTGTATTTATATTGTTTTTTATAAGTATGGAATTATTGATTACATAAAAATGATATTACCGTCACTTTACGTTATTAAAGCTAAAGTAAACAGTTAGAATATTACATTATGTATAATAAGACCAATGAGATTTAAAAAAACTAAGCAAAGATATAATAACAAAGACAAATAAACACATAAGTTGAAAGCAATTCGTCAACTTAATGTTCTTATAACAAAGACAAGATAAAATGTTATGCTTTAAGTATTAATTAAAAGCATAACATCAGTTTTATAATTACCGGTTTTCAGTGGGTCAATATTTTGATAAAAATTTACACATTACTTTTCTCTACTGCCTTCTTTTTTACTTTATTTGCTAGTCAAGTTTTTGCCGCACAACATAACCGTAATGAGTTACCTAAAATAGGAACCGCGGGTAATAGTGTTTTATCAGTAGATAAAGAGCGTCTAATTGGTAATGCTTTAATGCGTGAATTACGCCGTCAACGCAATGTATTAAATGATCCTGTATTAATTGAATATATTAATACACTGGGTAATCACATGGTCAAACATGCGAATGACGTTAATTATAGCTTTAAATTCTTCTTTGTAAGAAATGATGAAATTAATGCTTTTGCATTTTTTGGTGGTCACATTGGTGTTCATACCGGCTTAGTATCAGCTTCAAGTAATGAAAGTGAGTTGGCTTCAGTAGTCGCGCATGAAATTTCGCATGTTACTCAACGACATTTAGCACGAAAAATAGAAGCACAATCACGCACTCAACCATTAAGTGCAGCTGGGCTTATTTCAGGTGTTTTGTTATCAATAGTTAACCCTAGCGTGGGTATAGCAGCATTAACAACAAGTTTGGCTGCATCTCAACAAGCAAGCATTAATTACACTAGAAGCAATGAACTTGAAGCCGATAGAGTAGGAATTGAATTATTAGCGAACAGTGGTTTTGACCCCCATGGCGCACCCTCTTTTTTTGGTAAGCTTGCTGAACGTTTTCGTTATAATTCTAAGCCACCCGCTATATTACTTACTCACCCATTACCTGACTCACGAATTTCTGATGCTAGAATTCGTGCTCAAAATTACCCAAAAAAATTATTAAAACCTAGCTTACAGTTTGAATTGGCAAAGGCGCGTATTGTAAGTCGCTACCAAAAAACACCTGAAGACAGTGTAAACTTCTACTTAGGTCAACTAAAGAATAAACGCTATGTATTAAAAGAAGCTGCACTTTATGGTTTAGCTATTGCTTATTTTGAAAGTAAGCAATATCAAAAGTCGTATAATATTCTGCAAGAGTTACATAGTAATGACGATAAAAATTTATTTTATATTGATGTACTGTCTGATGTGGGTATAGCGACTAAAAAATACGAAGAAACGTTAACACTCTTAACGAGGTTAAATAATATCATGCCTAATAATCAGGTAGTGACCTTAAATTATGCAAATGTACTTTTAGCTGCCAATAAATTAGAAACATCAGAACAAATACTTCAAGATTTTTTACTGACTTCAAGCGATAATTATATTGCCTACGAATTACTAACTGCTGTGTATAAAAAGCAAAATAATCGTGCAATGTTGCATGCAACGAATGCAGAAGTTTATGCTTTACTAGGTTCGTACCCAAATGCAGTAGACGAGTTACAAACAGCATACGGCTATGTTGGCGATAGCCCATTAACAAAAAAACGTTTTCGCGCTAGAATACTTCAATTTCAAGAACAGCAAGATAGACTAAAACGTCTATAATCACCTTAAAGGCAAGCGTAACTAATGGCACTGACTATTTATCACAATGCACGATGCTCGAAGAGCCGACAAACATTAACTTTAATTCAAGAAGCAGAACAAACTGTTGAAGTAGTAGAGTATTTAAAAACGCCATTAACAGAAGCGACTATTAAGCAGTTGATATCGTTACTTGATATACCTGTATTATCAATGATGCGCACAAAAGAAGCCGACTTTAAAGCACTCAACTTAAAAGGTGCAACTGACGAGGCTTTAATTAAAGCCATGGTTGAATACCCTAAGCTGATTGAACGTCCTATTGTTACTAATAACCAAAAAGCTATTATTGGTAGACCCCCAGAAAATGTTTTAACCTTATGGGAACATTCATAATAAGTAACGCCTATTCGATGACTAAATCAACAATTAAGCTAACTACCCAAACCTATAAAAAAATTGCATTAACCGGGTACTTATCATTATTAAGCTTTATGGTGTTATGGATCTTTGTATTAAACTCGTCTCAAGGGTTAAGTATTTGGTTAAATAGTATTATGTTTATTTTACCTTTGTTATTCCCATTAAAAGGCATGTTAAATGGTAACCCTTTCACTTATGCTTGGGCTAACTTTATTCTGATATTGTATTTTTTACATAGCACGACAACATTATGGGTGAATGCAGATGATAGAATGTGGGCTTTCATTGAACTGATACTTGCCTTTGTCACATTTTATGGCTGCACATGTTATGCCAAATACCGAGGACAAGAACTTGGTTTGAGTATACGTAAAAGAAAAGAAAAATAGCCAAAGCTCGGGTTAAGTAGTCAATATGCAAAACAATGCGCTTTTAACGATTCTATTTTTCAATAGCCAAAGGCTGTTATACCTGTTCAGTATTAAATAAAATGTCTTTTATGAAAGGAATAGTAATTTTACGCTGTTCTCTAATAGAAGCTTCATCTAATAAGTTCAAGCTATCAATCAAACTGCCCATGTCTCTTGCTTGGCGATTAATTAAAAACTTAACAACTTCATTTGATAGTTGCATACCACGTTGAATGGCATGAGACTTTATTGCTGTCAGTTTTTCTTGATCAGATAATACTTTTAACGATTGAGTTTCTCCCCAAGCCAAGCGAGAGGTTAAATCAGGTAAGGTCATATTTAATGACTTAACATTGGTATTACCCGTAATAATCACTTTATGATTGTGTTCAAACAGGCGATTAAATAAATCAAACACCGCTTGCTGCCAAAGTGAGTTATTGGCTATCGATTGAATATCATCAAGACATACTAATTCGTAATGCTCAAGCCCCTCTAGTACTTCAACTGATAGCTCACTTAACTGTGAAAGCGATATGCAAAACGTCGATTGATTTATTTGTTCTGCATAACTACATGCTGCATGTATTAAATGAGATTTCCCTGAACCTTCCACACCAAACAGATAAAAACTTGATGGTATCTCTATTGTTTGAGGCGTAGATATAAAGCTTTTTAATTGTTCAATACACACACTGTTATCACCCAACTGAAAACTATCAAAGGTTTCATCGTCAGGCAACTGAACGGCTAATGTTAGTTGAGGTGTTAATGACATTTAATGATGCTGCCAAGAAAATACAGATACATCACTGTTGTTACGTTCAGCAAACGTATCAATATAAGGCGTTAATTTATTGCTTAATTTAAAAGAAGAAAACAATGTACTTTCAGCACCTATAAACGTTAATTTAAAGCGATAATATTCTTCATTTACTTGTACTAATGTCACCTGCTGAACCGCTGAAAGGGTTGCAAAGAATTCAGTGAGCTTAGTGTAATCAATTAAATTATTAATGTTATTAATATCAATCTGCAATTCATTTGCAGTAGTCACTTCTAAGGCATATTGCTGAAGAATATGACGAGTTAAGTCGTTTACTACCTCATCAATTAATGCTTCACTATTGGTGCCTTGGTATGGCTCACTAAACGTTTGATTTTCTTCTTCAATGATACTCCAATCAATAATGTAATCAGCTTTATCACATAACAAACATTGATGATTAGAAACACGTATTATCACATTTTTTTCTGGAGTATAACGCTGTGATGCTACATTAATAGGTTCAGCAAAGCGCCCCCAGACTTCCGCAACTGACACTTGATTAATATCTTCAAAATCCATGAGTGGCTGAATAACTGGTAGGCCTCTGTCCTTTGAAAGCTTTGTAATATGGTTAGCAATAGCAGAATCATCAGAGTTGGAATAAATACGGCGTTTTAAGCCATTTTCTTCTACCAACCATAATAATATTTGAGGTCTGAATTTGCCCCAAATAGGTTGTTGCGCGGTATTTAATAATTTGTTGATTTTTGATTCATCAAAATCAACAATCAATAATCGGTTGTCATCAATAGAGCCATAACGATATTGTAATAAATAAGGGTTCGGGTTATTTAATGCTTGTCTTAAAATAGAGTTGCTACTAACTTCTTTAATGCCACTGGCCTTAATCAACACATTACGCATCGCACTTTTAAGTGCTCGAGTACGAATAGTACTTGATTGGCTGTCTACAATGACTTGTGCTTGATAAATATCATTAACTTCTACTGCTTGCACATGAATAGGAGCTAACAAGGTAGCAATTATAACAGTATAAAAAAGTGTAAAATATTTAATCATTTTAAATTAAGTATTAAAATTGGTAATTGATATATTAACATAAAGTTCAGTTATTTTACTCATATAATAAATTAATTGCGTTTAAAGATTTTAACCTAGCGCTTGCACTGATAGAATAGCGCCCATTACAGTCATACGTTAAATGAATGAGGTTCCTTGTGAGTGATAAGCAATCGCTAAGCTATAAAGATGCAGGTGTAGATATTGATGCAGGTAATGCATTAGTTGAAAATATTAAAGGTGCAGTAAAACGCACTACTCGCCCAGAAGTTATGGGTGGTTTAGGTGGTTTTGGCTCTGTATGCCAATTACCTACTAATTATAAAGAGCCTGTATTAGTAGCAGGTACTGACGGTGTAGGTACTAAATTACGTTTAGCTATTGATTTAGAAAAACACGATACCGTAGGTATTGATCTAGTGGCAATGTGTGTAAACGACTTAATTGTACAAGGCGCTGAACCTTTATTCTTTTTAGATTACTACGCTACTGCTAAGCTTGATGTAAAAGTTGCTTCAGATGTTGTTTCAGGTATTGCTGACGGTTGTGTATTATCAGGCTGTGCATTGGTTGGCGGTGAAACTGCTGAAATGCCAGGTATGTACCACAAAGGCGATTACGATATTGCTGGGTTTTGTGTTGGTGTTGCTGAAAAGTCACGTTTATTAGATGGCACTAAAGTACAAGCAGGTGATCAATTAATTGCATTAGGTTCTTCTGGTCCTCATTCAAATGGTTACTCGTTAATTCGTAAAGTATTAGAAGTAAACAACACAGATACAAATGACTTACTTGAAGGTAAAGCATTAGCTGAACACTTATTAGCACCGACTAATATTTATGTAAAATCTGTATTAGCACTATTAAATGATGTAGATGTACATGCACTATCGCACATCACTGGTGGTGGCTTCTGGGAGAATATCCCACGTGTATTACCTGAGTCAGCTCAAGCAATTGTTCAAGGTGATAGCTGGGAATGGCCTGCTATTTTTAACTGGTTACAAGAAAAAGGTAACATTACCACACACGAAATGTATCGCACATTTAACTGTGGTGTAGGTATGGTTATTGTTGTTCCTGCTGATAGCGTACAAAAGAGTATTGATATATTAAGCGAGCACGGCGAAAATGCATGGCATATTGGTAGTATTGCAGACTTACCTGAAAATGCTGAACAAGTTGTTATTTCTTAGTTAAGACGAAAGGTTGATAATGACTAACCGAATTGTTGTTTTAATTTCGGGCAGCGGTACCAACTTACAAGCATTAATAAATGCTTGTAAGTTAAATGACTACCCTGGCGAAATTGTCGCTGTAATATCGAACAAAGCTCAGGCTTATGGCCTTGAACGAGCAAAACTTGCTTCTATTCCTCAACTGGCTGTAGAACATAAAAATTTCTCTTCTCGTGAACTTTATGACCAAGCCTTGGTCGAAGCTATAGATACGTACCAACCTGATTTAGTTGTACTTGCTGGATTTATGCGAATTTTAACACCTGATTTTGTTCAACATTATCAAGGTAAATTAATCAATATTCATCCATCTTTACTACCTAAATACCAAGGGCTTAATACTCATCAAAGAGCACTTGATGCGGGTGATGAAGAGCACGGTGTAAGTGTACACTTTGTGACTGAAGAACTTGATGGTGGCCCAGTAATATTACAAGCAAAAGTACCTATTTTTGAAGGTGATATCGCTGATGACTTAGCCAGTAGAGTACACGAACAAGAGCATCGAATTTATCCGTTAGTTGTCAAATGGTTTTGTCAAAACCGTTTAGTAATGGACAAAGATAAAGTCTTGCTTGATAATCAAGTACTATCAGAGTCAGGGTACGCAAACGACTAAAATAATTATAGAGAGTTTATATGGTTAAAATTTTAACATCTGTGGTAGTTACTCTACTTACAATGACACACTTTGCTGTTAGTGCAACCAATACAGAAACTACGTTAACATTACCAATAAGCTCCTCTCACCAACCTATCCCAGAATTTACCGCTAAATACAGTATATTTCGTAAAGGTGATTTATTAGGCAGTGGTACCCGCAAACTTAAATATTTAACGAACGGCGAAGCACAATACAGTTATAAAACTGATATTGAATGGTTAATATTCACAGATATTCGAGAGGAATCATCTACATTATTAATTGATAATCATCATGTAACACCCCTACATTATTTATATACTCGCTCTGGTACCGGTTCTGATAGAAGAACCGAGTGGGACTTTAACCCTGAAACTCATGAAGCAGTTACCGTATCTGAAGACAGCGATCGTCATTCTATTAATGTTAATTTTGATACATCAATACAAGACAAATTAAGTTATCACCTGCAACAAAGGCTTAACCTTATTAAAGGGCCTATTGAAAAAGAGTATGTATATTCTGTAATTCAAAACTCGGGCAAGCTTAAAGATTATACTTATGTATATGATGGTGAAGAAGAAATCACCATGCCTTACGGCAATATAAAAACAGTACGATTTAAAAGAGAAGTACCTAAAAAGAAAAAATCTGTCTATGTTTGGTTTGCACCTGAACTTGATTATTTACTTGTTTGTTTGCGTCAATCAAAAAATGGTGTGATTCAATTTGAAGCACACTTAAGTAATTATAACGACCTCATCAAGTAAAAAATTATTTAACAGATATAGAACGAGCATAAGCAATAATCATAAAATGGTGACTATTGCTTATAGTTATTTTAAATTCCTCTTCCCGATAATACTTTTTCACCTAAATGAAATAAAATCCATTCTGTAGATTCCATTTTCAACCATTGCTCATTACTGGTTAATGGTTGAGTTGCTATCACCGTAATAATATCGTTTTCACCTGCATGTTGCTGAAAATCAACAGTAAGTTCAGCGTCAATTAACTGTGCTTTCCCGAAAGGTGCTTGACGGGTTAACCAATGTAAGTTATTTGAGCAATACGTAAACAAGTACTTGCCATTGGTTAACGTAATATTAAAAACACCTAAGTGATTAATTTTGTGACATTGCTTAGCAATAAATTGAAATAACACATGTGGATCTGGCTCGTTAGCACCAAATTCATAATGTAATTGATCAAGAATATAACAAAAAGCGTATTCACTATCAGTATCGCCGACAGGAATATGGGCTTTAACAGGCATAACTTCTTTATAGTTAGAGAGTTGACCATTATGAGCATAGCTCCAGTTTTCACCCCACATATTACGAGTAAATGGATGTGTATTCTCTAAACATATTGGGCCAGCATTCGCTTGACGTATATGACAAATAACCGAAGTACTTTTAATGGGGTAGTCAGTCACTAAAGTCGCAATTTTAGATTCAATACTTGGTAGTGGGTCTTTAAATGTTCTACAACCTCTACCTTCATAAAAAGTAATGCCCCAACCATCTTTGTGCGGGCCGGTGTTTCCGCCCCTTTGCATTAAGCCGGTAAAGCTGAAGCAAATATCTGTGGGTGTATTTGCACTCATAGCAAGCAGTTCACACATAAACTGAAATCATCCTAAAATAAATTACGATAATAAATTTAACATTATTAGCGAGTTATATAAATAATAGACTACAGTAAATATTAATTAATAAATTTATTTGAAGTTTATTCGATTAAACGATAGTCTAAGACGAGTGGTACGACCTCTTAATAAATATACCGGGGACAGAATATGGAATTATCATTTTGGTTAATTAGTGTCATTTTACTCAGCGGCTATGCTGCCTATACTCGAGTATCATTAGCAACATATACATTTATATGTGTATTTCTAATGGTTATTGGTAGTGTATTTCAAGTCGTTAATTGGTTTTCTTGGTTACTCTTTGCTGCAGTAGCAATTCCTCTTAATATAAGTAGTTTACGGTTAACGTACATTTCATTACCTTTATTAACAATGTACCGAAAAATTATGCCTGAAATGTCTCAAACAGAAAAAGAGGCAATTGACGCAGGAACAACATGGTTTGAAGCAGATTTATTTTGTGGTGCACCTGATTGGCAAAAATTACATGATTACCCTGCCCCTAAACTCACAAAAGAAGAACAAGACTTTTTAGATGGCCCTGTAGAAGAAGTCTGCAAAATGACAGACGACTGGTACATCACCCATGAACAAGCCGATATGTCACCTGAAGTATGGCAATACTTAAAAGATAATAAGTTTTTTGCCATGATCATCAAAAAAGAATACGGTGGTTTAGAGTTCTCGGCTTATGCACAATCTCGTGTCTTACAAAAATTAACCAGTATTAGTTCTGTCTTATCAAGCACAGTTGGCGTTCCTAACTCTCTAGGCCCTGGTGAATTATTACAACATTACGGAACGAAAGAACAACAAGAATATTATTTACCACGTTTAGTTAAGGGTGATGAAATTCCGTGTTTCGCACTTACAAGCCCTGAAGCTGGCTCTGACGCTGGTGCAATACCTGACTTTGGTGTGGTGTGTCACGGTACTTTTGAAGGTAAAGAAGTACTCGGTATGAAATTAACTTGGGACAAGCGCTACATCACGCTTGCGCCAGTAGCAACCGTGTTAGGCTTAGCCTTTAAATTACAAGATCCTGACAAGTTATTAGGTGATAAAGTTGATCTAGGCATTACCTGTGCGTTAATCCCAACTGATTTAGATGGCGTAATTACTGGTCGTAGACATTTCCCATTAAATATACCGTTTCAAAATGGCCCAACACAAGGTAATGAAGTATTTGTGCCTATCGACTTTATTATTGGTGGTGCAGAAATGGCAGGCCAAGGCTGGCGTATGCTGGTTGAATGTTTATCTGTTGGTCGTGCTATTACATTACCGTCAAATAGTACAGGTGGCATTAAAACAGTTGCAATAGCGTCTGGCGCATATAGTCGAATAAGACGTCAATTTAGACTACCTATTGGTAAAATGGAAGGTATTGAAGAAGCATTAGCTCGTTTAGGTGGTAACGCATATTTAATGGACGCTGTAACAACGATGTCAACTGGCGCAATAGACTTAGGTGAGAAACCATCGGTTATTTCAGCGATTAGTAAATACCATTTAACCGAAAAAATGCGTTCTTCAATCATAGATGCAATGGACATACATGGTGGTAAAGGCATTTGTATGGGGCCAAATAACTATTTAGCGCGTGGTTATCAAGGTGCTCCTATCGCTATCACTGTAGAAGGCGCTAATATATTAACACGTAGTATGATTATTTATGGCCAAGGGGCAATTCGCTGTCATCCTTATGTTTTAGCTGAATTAGAAGCTGCTAATCAAACAGATGAACAAAAACGTTTAAAAGATTTTGATCATGCATTGCTTGGTCATATTGGTTTTTCAATTAGTAATATTTGTCGTAGTGTCTGGTTTTCAGTGACAGGCAGCTGGTTAGTTGAATCTCCTTATAATGATAGTACTAAACGTTACTACCAATTAATGACACGTTACAGCGCTAATTTAGCGATGTTATCTGATATTGCTATGTTGACACTTGGTGGTGACTTAAAACGTAAAGAAAGAATTTCAGCGCGTTTAGGCGACATACTAAGTTATTTATATTTAGCATCGGCCACATTGAAGCGCTTTAATGATGAAGGCAGACAAAAAGATGACATACCATTAATGCAATGGGCTGTTGAAGATTGTTTATTTAAAACAGAACAAGCGATTGAAGAGTTAATTAACAACTTTCCTAACCGAGCTGTCGCTTTCGCCTTAAAAGCAATTATTTTACCTATGGGCTGTAATGTAAAAAGACCAAGTGATCAAACCGATCATAAAGTAGCAACCATTTTACAAACGCCAGGGGCTGCACGTGATCGTTTAGCACAAGGTCAATACCTTACTCGCGAAGAAGGTAACCCTGTAGGTATTCAAGAGCAAACACTCGATGATATTATTGCCTGTGAACCAATTTACGATAAAGTATGTAAAGCACTTGAGAAGCGATTACCATTTTTCTATCTAGATAAAGTGGCAGAACAAGGTTTAGCAGCAAATGTTATTACGCAAGAAGAAGCAGACCTATTAATTAAAGCTGAAAAAGGCAGAAAACTATCTATTGATGTAGATGACTTTGCACCTGAAGCTTTGCCAGCAAATCAGCACAATAACGTTTAATTTTATTACACGTCACACTCTTTACAAAAGGCTTATTGTATTTACTCAATAAGCCTTTTTTATTATCGCCTTTAACGAATAAAGCCATCAATAAAAACCATCGCATAGCCCATCACCATGAATTCACTTTACCCTTGAGTAAATGTTATGCTAAACCCACATTAATTTTTGAATTTATTATTATGTCATACGCTGAAAAAATTGAACGACAACGTCATTACTTTAATCAAAACATCACTAAAGACATGACTTGGCGTATTGAGCAGTTAACGCAACTTAAAAAGTTAATCACCGACAACGAACAAGTATTATGTGATGCATTAGCAAAAGATTTATCTAAACCGTATCAAGAAGCTTGGTTAACCGAAGTCAGTTATATCACCACAGATATCAATCACACGTTGAAGCATTTAAAATCATGGTGTAAAACCAAACGAGTTTCAACGCCTATTATTGCGATGCCAAGTAGCTCTTATATTCAACCAGAGCCATTAGGTACAATACTCATTATTGGTGCATGGAATTACCCTTTACAATTAATTTTAGCCCCTCTTATTGCTGTTATTGCTGCAGGTAACTGTGCGGTATTAAAACCATCAGAATTAGCTTCTGCGACTGCTGACTTATTAGAAGCCCTCTTACCTAAATATCTTGATCAACAAGCAATATGCTTATTTCAAGGTGGTGTCGAAGAAACATCTGAATTACTTGCTTGTCGCTTTGATCACATCATGTACACGGGTAATAGCCAAGTAGCCAAAATAGTCATGACAGCAGCGGCTAAATACTTAACTCCTGTGACCTTAGAGTTAGGTGGAAAAAGCCCTGTGTATATTGATAAATCAGCCAATATTACTATCGCTGCCCAACGTATTGCTTGGGGTAAATGGATGAACTGTGGGCAAACCTGTATTGCCCCTGATTACTTACTTATTCATCAAGATATACAAACAGAGTTTATTGCTGAATTACAAAAACAAATTCAATTAATGTTTACGAATTCACCGCAAAGCAGTGATAGTTATGGACGCATCATTAACACCAAGCATACTGAACGGTTAGCAAACTACTTAACTGATACTAACCTTGATGTTAGTTATGGTGGTGAAACTGATATTAGTGAACGTTATATGTCGCCAACTATTGTTATCAATCCACCTTCAGATAGCGCCTTAATGCAAGAAGAAATCTTTGGCCCTATTCTTCCAGTAATAACTGTTACAGCCATAGAAGATGCAATACAACACATAACCGCTAATGAAAAACCATTGGCAGCATACTTATTCAGTAAAAACCAAGAAGATGAACAAACTTGGCTACAAAATATTAGCGCCGGCAGCGTCGCAATTAATGATGTAATGATGTTTACTGCGGTAGCTGACTTACCTTTTGGTGGCGTTGGTAACAGCGGTATGGGGCAATATTGTGGCAAGGTAGGCTTTGACAACTTTAGTCATTTAAAATCGATTATAAAGCGCCATTTTATCAAAGACTTACCACTGCGTTTTGCGCCATATTCTACAATCAAGCTCACTATATTAAAATGGTTACGCTAATACGATTACAATAAATGGTACTTGAATGAAGCCTGCTTATTTTATCGAAAAGTAAGTAGGTTTTTTTATACAAATCAAAAAATATAACTAGAAAAATAGAATAAAGATAATAAAAAAGATAAATGTAAAAATAAGAAAGGTATAAAAGAAATATTACAGAAGTTTTTTAAAAACATACTTTGTAGAAAGTACAAAAAATAAGTGGCGGAGTGGACGGGACTCGAACCCGCGACCCCCGGCGTGACAGGCCGGTATTCTAACCAACTGAACTACCACTCCGCTATAGGG
>JALZUE010000058.1 GCA_023301705.1 Alteromonadaceae bacterium
AGCATGCGACCTTGGGTAATTGCATTAGCTCAGCTGGAGAAAAAATAATGCAATTTTCTTCTTTCATTGATTTTGTTGCGATGGGCAATCACGGTTTTTATGTATGGATCTCATATGGCTTTACTATCGTATGCTTAACGATATTAATTTTATTGTCATTGAATTCACAGAAAACCATTAAACGAAATATAATAAAGAAACTTCACCGAGATGCTAAGTTACAAAAAGCACAAGTAAAATACGAACAACAGCAAATTGATAATGCTGCAGACATAGAACTTTAATTTGGGCCCGGTAGACAACCAACATGTTATCTAAAGAACGAGATGTAAAATGAATCCTAGACGTAAAAAGAGACTTATTATTGTGTTATCTGTTTTTATTAGTTTAAGCCTAGTAATTGGCCTAGTGCTATATGCATTAAGTCAAAACATTGATGTTTTTTATAAACCCACCGAAATATATCAAGGTAAAGAAGGCAATGGAGTCAAAGCATTTATAGGGCAGCGCATTCGTATTGGTGGCTTAGTAGTGCCTGATAGCATATTTCGCGACGAAGCAAGTTTAAAGGTAAGTTTTAAATTAGTTGATATGCGAATTCCTACGGTATTTAATGAAAACGATATCACAGTAACTGTTAAGTACGACGGAATATTACCTGACTTATTCCGTGAAGGCCAAGGTATAGTAGCCAATGGTGTTCTACAAGAAAATGGTATTATAGAAGCCAGTGAAGTATTGGCTAAACATGATGAAAACTATATTCCAAAAGAACTGACAGATACTACATTAAATACAAATGTAGAAACCCCAAGCTCGTATTAAAACAGGGAGACTTCGATATTAATAAAGTATCCCTAATTTTATTGCTAAAACACGTAACAAGCCGCTTTACACTTTGAAGTACTCTTGCTCTAATTTTTTCATACGAGCGTGATGTCTTTTATGTGTTTTATAAGCTGCAAAGGAGACAGTAAGTATAGTGAAAAGAACGGGTAAAACAATATATATCAATGTTTCAAACCCTATTTCACGGGTAATCAATTCAAATAACCAATCCATGGTAAACCTTAATAAAATAAAAGCGTTAATCAATATTAACGTTTAATATCTTTAACACTTAACTGTATAAAATACAAACAATAATTCTGTTTTTTATTTTTAAAATTCCAAAATTATTCTTCGAAATAAGTGCCCCAACCGTCATAATCAATCTGACACTGCTTAGCTAACTCGTACATTTTGCGTGTTTCATCGGCTAATATTTCATTATCTAGCGGCTGTTCTGTAATGATGTCAAAAGCAAAGACTTTTTCACCGGTTTCTAATTCTGCTTCCTCTGGCTCTTCTATTTCAAGGCCCATTTTAAAAGCGGCAATAGCCGCTTTTTCAAGTAAATCAAAATCAGGGCTAGCAAAATGATGTTCTATTGTGTGATCAACTTCTTCATTACTACCATCTTCAAGTAACTCTTCAATCAGTGAGTCACTATGCGCTAACCAATGTGTTAATTCTTCATCATTCATAAGTAGACCTATTTTTTGGTTTTCACGATTTTTTTATATTCAGGGTATGCAGAGCCTGATTCAAGACTAATTTCATTGATTTTTTCTAACATAGAATCATGCACTTCGTTCGTTAATTTACGAATGTTTGTCTTGTTCTCTTCTGTGATATAAACAGGAGGCAATAATTCAATAATTAATTTTCCGTTGTTCCAACGGTTAAGCTTTATTTTACCATGAGTATTACTTGCACAAATAGGAACAACAGGTACTTCTGCCATCGCTGCAGTTCTAAAAGCACCGGTTTTAAAAGGTTGCAAACCAGAACCGTTACTTCGAGTACCTTCAGGGAAAAGCCAAACTGACATGTTTTTTTCTTTAATATTTTTTGCCGTAATTTCTATGGTGTCCATTGCTTTAGTAGTATTTTTACGATCAATTAAAATATTGCCAGATAACTTATACATTTGTCCGAAAAAAGGGATCCACTGCAAGCTCTTTTTACCAACACTGACTGTATGTGGTCTTACAGCATAACTAATAGTAAAAATATCATAGGTGTTTTGATGATTAGCAACATAAACAACAGACCTTAAGTTTTTTACTTCGTCAGGTATGCGTAACTCTATTTTCAAACCTAAAAGACGAGATACTCGTCCCATAAAGTAAGCTGTAACATATACATTATTTGTATTTTTTAAACGAAATAAACAAAAAACACATGAACATACTGTAATCAATATGAACGCAATGAAAACAACAATTATCCTAAAAAAAGCAATCATAAATACAGCCTAACAAAAATGAAGCGGCAGTATACATGCTTAGTTAAGTAATAACAAAAACAGCGCTTTGTTTTAAAACCTTTAGACATAAAAAAACCTTAGTAATAACACTAAGGTTTTTTATTTAATAGATATTAATAGCTATTAAAATTTAGCACCAACCCAGAACCAAACTTTATCTGAATCAACAGAGAAATCGTCTGCATCGTACAATGCTAATTTAATACCCGCTCTGTAATTTTTAGCAATTTTTCTAACATATGATGCATCAATTTCACTACCTAAATCATCAAGTGTTGCTGAATCATCATCAGCAGTAAAGTCATGGTATGTAACATTCCATTTACCACCAAAAGCTTTACCTGTTAATGTTGCATATGCATCAACTAAACCTACTGCTGGTGTATTTAAGAATTGGTCATTCCAACCATTAAATTTATGTAAAGTCGCTAAAGGCGTTGAAAATGCACCTTCGCCATCATCACTGCCTAATACTTCATAACCTAACTTCGCAGTAACAGCACCAAAGTTATAACCACCCTCTAACTTATAGTAAATAGTGTCGATATCATCATTATCTTGAGCAGCGAATTCTGCTGCATATATGAAATTATCTTTTTTACCGACAAAACTTAAACCGTAAGTATTAATTTCAGGGCCACCGTCTTGGTCTAATAAGTAACTGTAACCAACCACTTTACCTACAGATGTTTGATAAGAAACATTCAATAAGTGATCATCTGAATCAAAATCACCACCTTCAGCAAAGATACGATTACGTTTAGTCAAATAAGAGTACTGTGCTCTTAATTTATCTTTTGCATAAACAAATGTAGCAGCATCAAATGTTTGGTGATCTTGTCTCCAACCTACATTACCAACAAAACGTACACCGTCTAAATTAATAACCTGACGACCAACTTTAGCGGTAAAGTTATCTTTTTTGTATTGAATGTAAGCTTGGTCAACTTCAGTTGTTTCAGGGTCGGCAATAACTGAACGAAGGCCTGCATTGTTACCTTGAGTATCATTAAAGCCATCAACACCTAAAACAGTTCGTACATCTTCAAACTCAACTAACGCAGAGAAATTATTCACTGTTTTAGTTTCAAAAGTAAAACTTGAACGCAAAGTTAACCCACTAGCTCGTCTTAAATCATTATCTTGATCAACATTTTCATAACGTAAATTAAAATCAACAACTGCTTTCGCTACATTTTCTGCTGCATGTGCAACTGTTGTTGTGCCTGCTAAAAACAAAGTCGCTAGAGCAACTTTAGATAATGAGAAGGTATTATTTTTCATGTTTAATTCCTATTTTTTAAGTTTTATAATTTGGTGTTCAAAGGGTAATTTTTTATCAAAGTCATTTAATATAAATTAAGCAACTTTCTCTTTTTTATTTGCTTTAGCTGTTGTTGGAATAACATCAACTTTGCGTTGTTTTTCATACAAAAATTCTAATACGCTTGAGCGTAATGCATTGTATTCAGGATCTTTCGCTAACGTAATTCGATTTCTAGGCCTAGGTAAGTTCACGTCAAGTATTTCACCAATTGTAGCCGAAGGGCCGTTTGTCATCATCACGATGCGATCTGAAAGTAATACCGCTTCATCAACATCATGCGTAATCATAATCACGGTATTGTTGAGTTCATCTTGAATTTCCATTAATGAATCTTGCATGTGAGCTCGTGTTAGTGCATCTAGTGCACCAAAAGGTTCATCCATTAATAATACTTCTGGTTGCATCGCCAGTGCACGTGCTATTCCTATGCGCTGCTTCATACCACCTGATATTTCATCAGGACGCTTATGCATAGCGTGTTCCATATGTACTAAACGTAAGTTATGTTCAATCCATTCTTTCATTTCTTTTGGGCTCATCTTCTTGTTAAATACCTGTTTTACAGCTAATTCAACATTTTGATAAGATGTTAACCACGGTAATAATGAATGGTTTTGAAAAACTACAGCACGTTCTGGGCCAGGTTCACTAACTTCTTTGTTATTTAATAATACGCCACCTGTTGTTGCCTTATATAAACCTGCAACAACATTTAACACTGTTGATTTACCACAACCTGAGTGGCCAATTAGTGAAATGAATTCACCTTTTTTAATTTGTAAATCAACATTCTTTAGTGCGGTAAAATCGCCTTTGGGAGTTGGAAAAACCATATCGATTTTACTAATGTTTAATAATGTATCCATGTTCTTATCCTTAATTTTTTTCAGCTATTTGTTGGTTTGAGCTATTAATTGTTAAAGCTATCTTTCTGCACTTGATTTATCCCAAGAAACAAACAGTTGAATTTTCTTCATAATAAGGTCAAGCATGAAACCGATAAAACCAATCACTACAACTGCCGTCATAATACGACTTAATGATTCAGAACTACCATTTTGGAACTCATCCCATACAAACTTACCTAAACCTGGGTTTTGCGCTAACATTTCAGCTGCAATTAATACCATCCAAGCGATACCCAAAGATAAACGCATACCGGTAAAAATCGCAGGAATAGCCGCTGGTAAAACAATTTTTTGTACATGCTTCAAACGAGGTAAGCGTAATACTTGGCTTACATTCACCCAGTCTTGGTTAATTGCTACAACACCTACAGAGGTATTAATAACCATTGGCCATAAACAACATAGTGTTACAGTGATCATTGAAACAATAAAAGATTTAGCAAATAAGGGATCTGAAGATACATAAACCGCACTCACAACCATAGTAACCAAAGGTAACCAAGCAAGTGGAGATACAGGTTTAAATATTTGAATTATTGGATTAATAGCCGTGTTTAAACTTTTACTTAAACCCACCGCTATACCTAATGGAATGGCAATAACAGCAGCAAATAAAAAACCACTCATTACGGTTACCAAACTAGTAATTATTTGATCTAAAAACGTTTCTTTACCTGTGTAAGTACGTGTTTTAGGAACATAGCTTGGGTCAACAGCAAGGCGTTTATTGTTACGCTCTTCCTGACGTAAATAAAATGCATCTGCTTTTTCACGTTCGGCATTATGCTCGTTGTAAAGGTTAACCATTTGCGTTGCAACAGCAGTTGGGCCCGGAAACTTACCTAATGAAGTATTTATACTACTGGCTGTTAAGCTCCATAAGAATAAAAATACTAGAATCCCTACTACTGGTAACAATACCGGTTTTGCATTATTTGTATAAAAGTTCATTAATACTTTCATTGGATCCTGCTTAGCATTTTCTGTAAATGCATTACTTTTAGCTGTTGTCATCACTATATTCCTCTAGCGCAGAGTAACTCTGCGCTACACTACTTCTATCTATTTAAACCTTTAACTTGATAACTTGTTAAAGGGATTAACAAGTTATCAATGATTGCATTACAGTTTATCGCCAGCTTTTAAGCCAATTGAAAACTTATTAATGTAATCGTTTGGTTTTGAACCGTCATATACAATGTCATCAATGAAATGTGTTTGAGGCTCACGGTAACCATCTTCATTTATTACTTCTGAAAAATCGCTTGCTGCCATTAATTTATCATCGACTAATGATTGTGCAGCAGCCATGTAAATGTCTGGACGATATACTTTTTTCGCTACATCTTTGTACCAAGAATCAGGCTTGTCATCACTAATTTGACCCCAACGACGCATTTGAGTTAGGTACCAAATAGCATCTGAGTAGAACGGGTAAGTTGCGTTATGACGGAAGAATACGTTGAAATCAGGTACTTCACGTTTATCACCTTTTTCATATTCGAATGTACCTGTCATAGAGTTAGCAATAACTTCATAATCAGCACCTACGTAGTTAGACTGAGATAAAATTTTCACAGCAGCAGGACGGTTTTTGTTGTTATTTTCATCTAACCATTTCGCCGCACGAATTAATGCACGAGTTAAACGAATTGTTGTATTAGGATATTTTTCTGAAAACTCTTTTGAAATACCAAATACTTTTTCTGGATTGTTTTTCCAAATTTCGTAATCAGTTACTACTGGTACACCGATACCTTTAAATACAGCTTGTTGGTTCCATGGTTCGCCAACACAATAGCCGTAAATAGTACCTGCTTCTAACGTAGCTGGCATTTGCGGTGGTGGTGTTACTGAAAGTAATGCTTCAGCATCAATTTTACCTGATGTGTCGCCTTTATGTGGTGCATAGAAACCAGGGTGAATACCACCAGCAGCTAACCAGTAACGTAACTCATAGTTATGCGTAGATACTGGAAATACCATACCCATATTGAAAGGTTTACCTTCTTTTGCATACTTTTCAATCACTGGCTTTAATGAATCAGCTTTGATTGGGTGAACTGGACGACCGTCAGCCATTTTTGGAATGTTTGGTTTCATTCCTTCCCAAACATCATTCGATACTGTAATTGCGTTACCATTTAAATCCATTGAAAATGGAGTAATGATTTCAGCTTTAGTACCGTAACCAATAGTAGCAGCAATAGGCTGGCCCGCTAACATGTGAGCACCATCTAAACGACCATCAATAACGCCATCAAGTAATACTTTCCAGTTTGCTTGTGCTTCAATCGTTACATATAAGCCTTCATCTTCGAAGTAACCATTTTCATAAGCTATGGCGATTGGTGCCATATCTGTTAATTTGATGAAGCCAAATTTAAGTTCTTCTTTTTCTGGGTAGCCCAACTCAGCAGCTGAAACAGCCCCAGCAACCAATGACGTAGTAAAACAAGCTCCTGCTATAATGGCATGACATACTTGCTTATTAATTTTTTTGAAATGTTTCTTAAGCATTCTATTCTCCAAATAAAAAAGCCCACAGCAACACGGAAAAATTCCGATTGCTGTGGGCTTCAATGCCAAACTAATGAAATGACTACGCCTTTGCAGTACGATTAGTTTTAAAAATTTAATTGTATGATAAGTAACCTTATCAATTTATTTTATTACTGAATCCGCTATTGAACTTAGTAATGTATTATTCAATATGTGTATTGCAGGTTAGATACCAACTTTATAAAAACCAATTAAAACAGTAAATTACAATCAATCATTCAATAAAGCCTACTTGTCAGTAAACTTTTAATGCACTTTAATTAATCTCTCGCCTTATTCTGGTGCGCTACTATTTGTTGATAAAACCTATGTCACATAAAGTGGCATGACTATTTAACGAAAGCTCAAATTGAAAAGGTTTAAAGCAATGTACTAAGAGGACTGATGAAGTGAAATAATTAGCTTATCTCACTTCATCAGTTAAAGGTCTAGTTGTGAATACATAAATGTATGAGGAAAAAATACTGTGCTTACGAGTAGCTTTTATGAATGTTTTTAGCTGTATTTGCTATCGAATCAGTTAATTTTAAAGAAACATGACGTTCGAATTGCGGCTGAATAATATCAATCACTGCCCGATATATATCATCACGGAACACCGAACCAATAAACACATTCTTTGCTGCTTCTTCATCTATATGTTTTGCAGATACCATATGCTCAAGTAAAAATTCACCGTAGTGTAAAGCAGGGCTATTACTGGTACGTTTATCCGTGGTAGTAAATTGATTATAACTTGGCACTACACGAGGTGGTTGATCATGAAAAACCAAACAGCTACCTAATAAAGAGGGCGCTATTACATCAATATGAGTGTCTAAATATCTTGCTCGTGTTAATAAACGCGCAGCTTCGAAACGATTAGGTACATTGTCTAACCAATGACATGCTTCTTGTAATGCTGCAACAAGCGCCATCGTCGTTTCAGGGTATTTCACTTGCCATTCAGCCAATAACCCTAATACTTTTTCGGGTGAATTTGGCCATATATCAGAAGACGTTGTACACGTTAAACCAACACCTTCGCGAACTGCCTTTGCATTCCAAGGGCCGCCCACACAAAAACCATCAATATCTCCTGCATTTAATGCAGGTACCATGCTGGCTGGCGGTATGATTAGAATCTCAACATCATCTAAAGAGATTTCACAGCGCTCAAACCAAGTTAATAGCTGATAATAATGACAACTATGAGGAAATACGGTGGCAAACCGAAGTTTACTGTTATTTTCTCGTCGCTCGATAATTGTTTTTTTCAACATACTAGCTGACAACGGCAAGCTTAATAGGCTTAAGTCATGTTGCTCTAAAATAGTATCGTACAAATGCTTTGATAATGTAATTGCATTACCGTTACGGCTTAATACAAATGGTGTAATAACATTGGCTTTAATGCCACCAACACCAATAGTACTTGCCAAGGGCATAGGCGCTAGCATTTGAGCAGCATCAAGAGATCCTGTATGCACCTTGTCACGTAACGCCGCCCATGAGCTTTGTTTAATAAGTGAAACATTAAGTCCCCACTTCTCAAAAAAACCCATTTCTTTTGCCACCATCACAGGTGCGCAATCAGTTAAGGGCATAAAACCTATATTTAAATCAGGTTTTTCAATATTAAAATGTGTTTGCATATTAGGTGTCTAGTACATTTGCTAATGATAAAATATTTTTGGCCACATCATCCATTTTTTGACTATTATTCATAGCCATTTTACGAATAGAGTGATATGCCTCGGTTTCTGAAATGTCTTTGGTTTTCATTAGCCATCGTTTTGCTTGTTCAACATTTTTTTGGCTACTTAATTTTTGTTTTGTTTGCTCTAACTCACTTCTTAATACTTGTGTTTCTTTAAATCTAGCCATAGCAATATCAAGTACAGATTTAACTCTCACCTTATTGACGTCACCAACAACATAAGCACTAACACCATATTTTATCAATAAATTGATCGTTGCACTATCTTCTTCATGCTCTGCAAACATAACGATTGGTCTAGGTGCTACACGTGAAATATGGTTTAAACTTTCTAGCATGTCTCTATCGGGAGAATCGATATCGATAATAATAATATCAGGCTTAATTTTTTCAACTTCTTGTAATAAAGAAATGCCTGCATGTGAGATATGATCAATACGATAGTTTGAGTCATTAAGGGCGAAGCTCAATTGCTCTGAAGTTTTCTGATTACTCTCTATTAGTAATACATTTAGTCGATCGTTTATATCAAGACCTTGTTTGATTTGAGACATAATACAACTATATTCACAGGATGATTTTAATAATCCCGGAACAATACAAAGAACATACCAATAGAATATAGTACATATAAAACAATAACTTAAATAAAATAAAAATTAAAAACCTATTGAGTCATGACTTTTTTTGATGCAAGTACGCCCTAAAATAGAACGTGTAGCTAAAATAGATAATCAACGAGTTAAAACAGAGCAAGTAATTTTTAGTTCAATAGTTTGATGAAGACAAAAGTGACGAATGCGGTAAAAATACTACTTTAGTTTTTTATTAAGCGCTAATTCAAAATCGTCAGGAAATGAAATAACACCTTCATTATCAAGATTAGGAAATACAACTAGGCATAAATCATCATCAAGTAAGCCTGGCGTCCATTTTTTTTTCCACTCAGTTATTTCAATCGCTAGCGCTTTACAGTGCTGCCACTCTTCATTTGCCCATTGATTAGCAAATGCTTCATTTGGCCACACGGGTACACAATCTTCTTCTTCAGTATTTAACATAACGCAGCCGTCATCGTCAGTTAGAATCCAGACCTGTTTAAATTGCGCTATTTCTTTTACACAATAATTAAAGCGCTGCTCAGAAGAATATGAAGAAAGAAGAGATTGTTGTTCTTGAGATAAAGATGACATATTTAAATAATTTACTTATCAATAGGTTAAGTACATATAATACTTAACAAGGAAAGTTGACCTAACGAATATATATTTCAGGTGAAGTATCAATTTCACCATGGTTATCAATAGTAGCTGCGCTATTCTCGCAAAACAAAACAGCCAAAGGTCCACTTTCTGTATTTCGAATAAATGCTAAATCAAAACCATATTGGTTTAAACTACTTGCAGAAAACTGCTGTGATAATGTTAAGCGCGTCCATAACTGTTGCAAAGGTAAAACGCCTTTGCGTCTTTCTACATTGTATGATGAACAAACAAACGAAGACATAATAATAACTCATAAAAACATGATAAAATAATAATGATAAAAATTATTACATACCATTAAGGCTGGAATATAGACATTATATTCACCTAACCAATGAAGTAAATAGTATTTATATAGGTATAAGAAATAATTCCAATAATGTTAACCATAACCCTTATTTTTTGCACATTCCTGTTTATTTATCATACACAAAAATAATACAAAGCTATTCTCTAGTTATTCTTCTTTTTTCATTAACAAGTATGCTATTGATTACATTGTTTCATTGACTTTACCTGTAAATCGCTAGAAAATATGCGCTTGAAATTTTAGGTGCTCAAATGTCGTTTTTTGTATGTATTTCATACTAAGTAGACGTTCATTAAAAATGAGATAATCGGGAAGTTAGTGACAGTATATAGTTATAACAATTGAACTATATCTTAATTCTAACACTGCCCCCGCAACGGTAATATCACATTTTCATTATCAATGAATTATAGTGGTTAAGTCCGGAGACCGGCCTAAAATTGTATACCATTACAGTGCGGTGGGCGCTAGGATTGTATTAAAAAAATATTTCGCTTTTGTTTAACGTAAACATCATTATAAAGTGAACTTATTGTTTTTTATCTTTCCTATGTCCTTATTAAATCAGGGCAACTATGCAACATACTTTATACTCTTTCATTAGCTACCGTTTATTTATTGGTATAGCTTCAAGCTTGGCATTTTTACCAGCGAGTTACGCTCAAGAAAGTCAAAATCAAAACACCGCTTCAAAAGACATTGAAGTAATTAAGGTGAGTACTGAGCAAACAGTTATATCAAATAACTTTGCCGTTATTAAGCGCGAAGATTTTGCTAATACCTCACAATCATTAGCTGACTTACTACAATCAATTAATGGTTTACAAATTCGTCAAATTGGTGGTTTAGGTAATCCGGTATCTGTATCGATTAGAGGTTCTAACAGTAAACAAGTTCAATTATTTATTGATAACCAATTAGTGAATGACAGCCAGTTTGGTAGTTTCGATTTAAACCAAATTCCCACAGAGCACATTGAAAGTATTGAAGTGAGTAAAAACCAAGCAATAGGCACAGGTTCAACCCCTATTGGCGGTGTGATCAGAATTAACACCTATAACCCAAATAAAAAAACAGCTAAGTTAAGTTTAGCAACCGGCTCTTTTAATTATCAAGAACTTAACGCGTTATACAATACATCGTTTTACAAAAAGCATAATATATCTATTGGTGGCAGCTATTTAAGCAGTGACAATGATTACGATTACCTTGTACCTTCACCTGTATTTAACCCGAGCACCCCAACAACAGAGCCTTTACGCAATAACGAATTTATTAAGCGTAGTGCGTTTATCAACACAAACTTTGCTTTTGAGCATCATCAATTACGTTTTAATATTCAATATAACAATCAAGACAAGAACTTACCTAATTATCAAAACAACACTTTAGAAAATAGCTCATCTTTAAGTTCTGAATCATACCGTTATGGTTATGAACATATTTGGTCTAGTGACATCGATTGGTTAGATACTATAGAGCTCTCATTAAACTATGAAGATAAAGAAGAGCGTTTTTTAGATATTCCAACAGGTACATTAAACCTTGATGGTAATTACGACACAATTAAACAAAGCGCCGAATTAAAAACCTATTTAATTTTTGATAGTAAAGTTGGGGAATTCAAAACAACGCCTTTTATTTCGTTCACAAAACAAACATTTGATACTCTCAGCATTACCAGTACAGGGGTTAGAGAATGTAATGGTCTTAGTATTATTAGCTGTGATGTCTCTGCAGAACAAAGGCAACGGTTAATTGGCTCTAGGTTTGAGTGGCAAACTAATCAACCAGCGTTATCAGCTTATGCATTGGTTAGCCAATTAACCGAAAATAACAGTAATGTTACAATAAATAATATTAATGCTGTTGATGATACAAGGTTAACTAGAGAACAAACATTCAATACGCGAGAATTAGGCATTAACTTTACGCCAAAAGCCTACGCATTAGAGTTCACCTATAGTAAAGGCATAAGAACAGCAACGCTATTTGAGTTGTTTGGTGACCGGGGGTTATTAAGAGGTAATAACAACTTATTACCTGAAGAAGCTGAAACGTTTACTTTAGGCG
>JALZUE010000059.1 GCA_023301705.1 Alteromonadaceae bacterium
TAAAAATATAATTTTTCTTCAATTTAACAGGGTTATATAAAACTTCATGCAAAGGCAGATGTGAAAATTTGTTGGCTAAAATTAAGAAATAAAAATAGCCAACTGCGCTTTGTACTTTTTGAACAATTTATTTAATTTATAAACAACTTAACCTAAATTCATCATTTAAATTTATAGGAAGAATTAATGTACTGAATTTCATATTTAATGAATTGGTACATATTCCTTCTCTCAACTTTTCATTTTCAATGTATTCTTTATCATATTCTGCATTAAATACGGCTTTTCCATTGTTAATAAAAGGCATAAGTAGCTCGCATTCTGAATACTCGAAGCATTGTTCATTTACAGCAAAATCATAGTAATCAACAAGTTCACTTACTTGATCGAGGTCATTTTTTAAACCTACAGAGAGATTTCGTTGATGAGCTTCATTTGCGATCATACGATTATAATTAAGTTGATCTTCAGGGCTAAGATCAAAGCCCGAATCATTGGTATACCCATCCATATTGTCAGGTTCAACACCATCACATCCTTTTTGCACTGCAAGATCAAGTCGTTTTTTCATGATTAACAACACATTCTCTGATCGAATATCTAGCCAAGACTCACCTTCCCAATCGTCTAACGGTTTACCTAAATCGGCGGAAGAAAAGTCACTTGCGTCTGTTCGCCACTCTTCATAAGAACCAGCAGAAAAATAACAAATAACTTTAGTATTAGTAGATTGAATTTGCTCAATAAGAGCCTCTGAAGAGTCAAATAGATCAATGTCATACATGTTGACACTATAAGAGCTATTTACTTCTCCCAATATTTGCCACTGCCAAGTAGCCAATATTGGAGGTTGATACCAATTACCTGTAGTTGTTGGACTAATTTCATTTTCTACAACGTCATTAGATGATTTTCCTGCTCCACACCCAAGCAATGTAAACAGTACCAACATTTGCACTACTGTAATACCTACTAACTTATTCATTACTTATACCTTATTGTAAAAACTCTTAATCTAACGGCCAAAACAAACCAAAAAGAAACATACCAAAACAAAGTGAAATCAACAAGGTGTTTCTTTAAATTATATACTACGGTCTTTAGAACGTTCGGAATTTTTGCATCAATTGACTTAAACGCATTGTGAAGTTTGTTACTTGTTTTTATAGTAAGAGAATTAAACGCCAAATCGAACATGACAAGAAAATTACACTCAAAAATTGAACATGCAGATACAGATTAATGTTTATACAAAGATAATAATTCGTTAAGAATGCTTAACCAAAGTATTTATTAATATTACTTAAATAAACTAATAAAAATTTTAGTGCTGAGAAAATGATAAGGTATTTAAGATAATAAAAGAAAAGGGTTAACTATTATCTAGTTAGGAAATAATAATTAACCCTATCGCTTTCATTTTCTATCATATTGTCGAAGATATGATGAGCTACCTAATTTTATGCGTCCTGTAACACAAAATTATGTAAACTCTGTGTTGATTATCAAGGAAAGTAGGAAACCTCTCCAACCAACAAATTAATGATAATCATTATCATTTGTATTGTAAAGACCTTTTATCATTTATTTTAAAATAATTTAAATTCACGCTACTGTTAAGACTTTATAAGAAAGACAATATCGCATGCTACACAGCTACTCGTTGGCCATTCACAAATAAATGGGCTAAACCCTCACATTTGTTTTAACTTACCTATTAATTGAAGTGAATAAATGAAGTTATTTTCTTAATGACCCCTTCCTTGATACTGTGTTTGAAAAAAATAAATAAACTTACGATATAAAACTTGACCAAAACGTAAAATAGAATTAACTTAATGATAATGATTCGTATTTATATGGTGGTTTATAATGAGTAATGTGAGTTTTTCTACAGTTGAGTTAGCGGTAAGATCAGGTGATAACGTTGAAAATATTGATTTGATAAGCTGTTATATTCAATTAGGCTTAGAACAAGCTAAATCAATGAAAACATTACAAAAAACTAAGGGTACGTATCTAAGAATGTACCATACATTATTAGAAACCATGTGTGATAGTTGTTTATCGGTAAAATGGCGAGCATGCACACTTGAATATATAAAACAGATCATGCCTATTTTATTAGAAGTTTGTCAAAAGCAAGAATTTCAACAAATACGTACCGAAGTGAATACATTTGGCGCATATTTTTTACATACTCATGCTACGCATAAAAGCCAAGTGTAAAATATGGTTAACTTATATTAAATAAGTTAACCATATTAATGATTATTGTATTTTTAATGCTAAAGCAGGATCAAGACGTACATTATACCAATTGATACGCCAATCTAGATGTGGCCCAGTTGTACGGCCACTATTTCCAACCGCAGCAACTACATCACCTTGCTTAACATAATCCCCTACTTTCACATAAGAATTACTTAAGTGTAAAAATGTTGAGTTAATACCATGGCCATGATCAATAATCATTGTGCCACCCGAATAAAACATATCAGGTACCCACATAGTTACTGTGCCACTAGCAGGCGCCTTCACAGGGTCGCCAATGTTCCCAGCATAGTCGATTCCATAGTGCGGTGACTTTGGTACGCCATTATAAAAACGTTGGCTACCGTAAACACCTGTAACTACACCATTAAGTGGCACAATAAAGCCAGTAGCAAAGTCGGTTAAGTTACTAGTAATCGCCCTTGCTGCTTTCACTTGAACTCTATCTTCTTTGGCACGTGTTTGTGCTTTAACATTAGGATGAGTAATTGACTTTTTAATACCTTCTATCCGTTGAATCTTATATTCACGTTTTTCAGGTATTAACGTTTTTGTGAATACTTCACCAGAAGCTAATGTAACATTTAGCAGGTATTGTGTTTCATCATCACGTGAAAAACCAAAAGCATAATCACCGTTAGCTGAAACTTTTAAACTTTCATTATTCAACGTTACCGTTGCATTTGGTGCAGTTTTGCCAATAATTAAACTACCTTGTTTAATATCACCTTTTAAATCAATATTGGCGTAAGCACTAACACTAGCCCCCATATAAATAATACTTGATAGAAGCACTATTCCTAACTTACGGCCAAAATCAAGGCCAAAGTTACGTTCAAGTATCTCAGCACAACGTTCTTTACTGTCTTTACATAATGTATTTTTTAACAAGTTAAGCACTCGCAATTGCTCCTTTTGCAACACCTTCATAGGCAATGACTTTAATTTCATCGTCGCTGTGTTCGGCTTTTAATTGTCTTGCAATATAATCTGCTAATAATTCAACGGTAGAGTCGCAATCAACTTCATCAAGTACATTATCACTAACGGCTATATCGAAACGCCCTTGCGGTGCGTAATATGAAAAGTATTGATATGTGCTCTGTTCATTCGCTTCAGTCGGCAAATCAATTTTCTCAATAAGCGTATTAGCATGAGCAGACAATTCAATATCGGCTTTATTAACACGATCACAGTTACTGGCAATATAAATATCTTGCCAGCGTTGACACCACTCTTTTTCTAATTTTATTGAACGTATATTGTTTTTATACAATTGTATTTTTGAACGATGACCATGTGCAATACGCTGACAATTACCGTCATGCTTTTTTAAACCATGCGTGTAATGGTAATAAAAACCATCAATTTGCTCAGGGCGTAAAGTCAACGTTAAACCAGCAACGTTTTGCGGTAACTGTGCTTTAATAATATGCACTAAATACTCGGTAACCGCTTCAAGAGTAATCGTTTCAGCTGGTATTTTGGCAAATGCACAGTTTGGCGATTGTAAAAAATAGTTAGCACGTTCACAGGTAAAGTCTACAAATTCATGACCTGCTCGTTCACTATTTGAAATAGTGAGCTGTTGTGTATTCATCATAGGTAGTAATAATTTATGATCAACAGCGTCATCAATAATCGCTTTTATTTGCTTTTTCACAATGCCAAAATCTAATACCATGCTTTGTTCATTTAACGAACCATCAAGCAATACATCAACTATCCAGCTTTCTCCCACAATACCGCGCTGCTCATGTAAATATGAAAAGTCGATAACGGTAAGGTCATTAACAAAAAGTTGCATACAAGCCCTTAATTACTGCTGTGTTGATACTTGCCAATGAATTTCTTCACCGGCACGAATAGGCACAACTTGGTTGTCGCCAAATGATAAAGTATCAGGTACTAACCAAGACGACTTCGTTAATGTAATAGTGTCTTCATTTAATGGCAAACCATAAAATGTTGGGCCATTAATACTTGCAAACGCTTCTAATTTATCTAGGGCATTAGCGGCTTCGAATACTTCAGCATATAATTCAATAGCCGCATGTGCAGTATAAGAACCCGCACAACCACATGAAGACTCTTTCGCTTCTACAGCATGTGGCGCAGAATCAGTACCTAAGAAAAACTTAGCTTCGCCACTGGTTGCCGCTTCAATAAGGGCTTGTTGGTGAATGTTACGTTTTAAAATAGGTAAACAAAAGTAATGTGGACGAATACCGCCGACTAACATGTGGTTACGGTTATATAATAAATGGTGAGCAGTAATTGTAGCCGCAATGTTATCGCCAGCAGAACGAACGAAGTCAACCGCATTTTTAGTGGTAATATGCTCTAGTACAATGCGTAATTTAGTAAACTTAGCGGTTAGTGGTTTTAAAATAGTATCAATAAATACTTGTTCACGATCAAAAATATCTATGTCGTGATCGGTCACTTCACCATGAATTAATAATGTCATATCTTGACGTTCTAATTCTTCTAATACGCTATAAACATTTTCAACATTTGTTACACCAGATGATGAATTAGTTGTTGCCCCCGCAGGGTATAATTTTGCACCTAATACCAAGCCTGAAGCTTTTGCATCAATAATATCTTGAGGCGTTGTTTGCTCAGTTAAATACAAAATCATTAATGGTTTAAAACCGACTCTTGGCTCTTGAGCCATAATGCGCTGGTGATATTCTTTTGCTAAATCAATATTCGTAACCGGTGGTACTAGGTTTGGCATAATGATCGCTCGACCAAAATATGCACTAGTATCAGCAACAGTATTAGTTAATGCTGCACCGTCTCTAAGGTGTACATGCCAATCATCTGGACGAATAATATTCATTGTAGTCATTTTATTTACCTGTTCTTACCAAGTTCACTTAGAAACATGAACTTTATTTAATATTAGTTTAATTTATTGATAATTAAATAAATTTCAATCATCAATGTACGGCTAGAAGCATAACGCGTAACCGCAACATGTTATATACTTGCAGTCTTAGCTCAGTTTTATTCATATAACCATTAACTTTCTGATGTAGTGTTCTCTTCAAGTAAAGCCAATAGTTGCGATTTTAAATTTGGTGGCACTTTATAAATAGTAATGCTGTCGTTAGCCTGATTATACACAACATCTTCACCAAAGTGGCTACGTTCAAAACTTAAACTTATGCCATTACCATAGCCTGAATATTTAGTGACTTTATTAATAACCGTTTGGTCATGCGGAAAACTTTCTTCTAAGTCATACGCCTGGTTTTGACAAAACTGATAAAAATCGCCAGTTTGTTCATTATTTTCGTCATTAATGACATGACCAATTTCTTTAATTGATACTTCTTGAGCACTGTCTTTTTGCTCTTTACAGTAACTTTGTAGTTCTTTTCTCACTTGTTGCTTTTCATGTGCATCAAGTTGATTCACGTTGACAAAATCTTCTACTGCTTGCACTAAAGTTAAACTTTGTTCTTTGGTATTTAACCCTTCTTTGCATGATAAAAAATCTAAGAAAAAGTCAGACACCTTTCTGCCTGCACGACCTTTTATAAACGAAATATAACGATTACCTTCAGGGTTATTTTGATAATCAAATAAATCAATGCGAACAGCCAGTTGTAACTTTGCTGTGTCTAAATGTTTCGCCGCAGATATTGTTAATTCTCCGTCAACCGAATAGTGCTCAGTCACAGGAATAATGGCGCAAATAATATAACGACCACCCATGTATTCGTAATGACAAATTACAAGATAACCGGTTTCAGCTAAGTCATACTTACCAAGCTCATCTTTAAGTAGCCCTGCTGAATCTAGGCTGAAATCGAAAAACTGTTTTTCTTCATTCAAATAATCTTCCATTATTTCAACAAACTTAATAGTATCTTCGCCATTGGGTTCGGCATCAAAGTAACCAAAACCTTTACTCGCTTTTCCGTTGTAGACATGATGTAAGGTATCAACGAAATTTTCTATTTTCTCAGTCACTTCTATAGATTCAGGCCCTTGCCTAAAAATGATTTCAGCACTTTCTTCGTGTTTAGAAATAAAATGCAGTGCGATATTCGAAATTATTAAACTCATAATGAATGGCCAGTATTATATTTAGTAAGCTTTTGATAAACTATTGCAAATTATCAAACAGACAATGATGTAAAAGAAATTATGCCTATTGTATCGAAGTATTCCAATGAACGTGTAGAAAAAATTATTAATGAACTAATGGATGTACTTATCAAAGAAGAAACATCACCAGATTTAGCATTAATGTGTTTAGGAAATACGTTAACTTCAGTTATTTCTCAAATACCACAAGAACAACAGCAAGCAATTGTAACAAACTTTACCCAAGCTTTAGAAAATTCTATTAAATAATAACTAAATAATAAATAAATAAATTACGGTATCTACATGGCTTCATTAGGTTCGAACACGTATGGCAAAAAATTACTCCGTTTAATCAGCTGGAGTCATTGGTTTACCTTTTTTAATATTTGCGCAGCAATTGTTTTATCAAGTAGTTATGTTTTTACTGAATCACATCCTGAAACTATACTCGGTCAAGGGTATTTAATTGCCACTTGGTTAAGCCATATGGCTTTTTTAACCGTAGTCGCTTTTGTATTAATTGTTTTCCCAGTCACACTACTATTGCCATTCACTCGTTTTATTCGAGGATATTCGTCGTGTGTATTTACCTTAATATTAGCGGCTCTTGTACTTGATATTTTTACCTACCAAGCACTTGGTTATCATTTAAATGCATCATCTACTGAGCAAATTATTCAATTAATTCACAATACCATTGAAAAAGATAGCCAAGGGTTTTGGACAACCGCTATTGCCTCTATTAGCCTTATTTTACTCTTTCAATTAGTGGTTAGTAATTACGCGTGGAAACATATTCAAACGTTGCAACAAGCTGTTTTTGCTAAGTATGTAATGGGCTTATTATTAATTGCATTTGTTACTAGCCATTTGATACATGTTTGGGCTGACGCACATTTAGACTATGACGTATTGCAGCAAGACACGCTTTTCCCATTATCGTATCCAACTACCGCAAAAACATTACTGAACAAATACGGGCTATTTAACGAAGAACATTATTTAGAGAACAAAAGTATACCAGTGAGCTTTAACAATGATGTGGCACCTTACCCTGTTCTTAACGATAGCAGCTGCTCTGCCATTAATGCCAAGCCGCAAACTACAATTATCATTCTAAATAAAAATTCGATTAGCCAACAACAAATTGATTTTTTTAACCAGCGTAATAGTCATGACGTTATTCGTTTTGGTCGCCATATTGACAGTGCTAGCACTTCAAATGCTTGGTTTAACTTGTTTTATAGCTTGCCAAGTATTTATCAAAACAATATTTTAATGCAATACAAATCACCGGTATTGTTCCAACGTATTAGACAATTGGGTTTATCAAGTAATTTAACCATCATTAATGACACTAATACGACTAGTGAGCTACCTACCTGGTTGCCTGCCTTATTTGATGAAACTCAACAACTTAAAAACTCTTCAACGATAATTTTTGGTCAACATTTAAAAACATTACCAAAAGGTTTGCACGTTTATTATTTTGATACTGAAAACAATGATCAACTGAATATATTTACAGATGCTTTGTTACTATCAGAACAACGTAAAAAAACACCAAGTGCAATTTGGATCAGTGCTTTAGGTAATGAAGATATCAATGAACAAAGCTTTGTTAAACCTGCTTTATTTATTTTACCTAACAGCCCACAAAGAAGGCTACGAATTCTAACTAGCCAAATGGATGTTGTTCCAACACTTATGCAGCAATGGTTGTCATGTGATCTTGACGCTCATCACTACAGTACGGGTACAAATGTGTATGGTTTGACTGATAGACGTATTATTGCCAATTCAACAGCAACAGGTTTAATTGTTTTTGAAAAAGACAAATCAATATTCGTTAATGAAGAAGGTCAATTTAAAGGCTACTCAAGGCAGTTAAAAGCCCCTATTGATGTTAAGCCTAACCACCCATTGATGATTAATGGGGTAAAAAACATTCAACAATATGTTGGTCATTAATAATAAAACATTAAATAAACAGAATTATATTTATTTTTAATGGTTAAACCATTAATATGCATAGAATTATCGGGGTATAGCGCAGCTTGGTAGCGCGTGCGTCTGGGGGACGTGAGGTCGCAGGTTCGAATCCTGCTATCCCGACCATTTTCCTTCAATTTTTCTCAATCTAGTTAAAAAAACGATGGCTGTAATTCATATAGCCCCTATAAATTTCCGTTTGATTGCCTTCTTGTCGATAATAAGTTTACTACCTAACTTTTACAATCATCCCAGTTTTCTAAATTTTTCAGTGGTGATAAATCCGCTTGCCCGATATTAAAATTCTGGTACAAAGGAAAATATTCAGACCTTAAATCTAACTTCAAAAATAAACTAACAAAAACATTTTCAGGTATACCGGCTATATTTTTACACCCTTTTAATACTCTGATAGAAAAGCCAAAATCATCAGATTCCCCACCATTTGTCAGATGTGTCTTCATCTTATGTTGTAGATTTTTCATCTTTATTACATCTTCAGGAGACAATGTTAATATGGTTAAATATTCATTATACTTAAGACTTTCAGCTACTAGTGGTACCTTCGAGGTATTATCAATGACAAGAAAATACTTTTCTAATATCTTTAAGTCTGGATTGTCGTTATTAATAAAAACTTCCATTTCAACATCTCCAGTTTGAACTTGTATAGCGTTCGATCTTTTGATGGCAATTGAAACCGCCTCAGGATCAAACTCTAACGGGTTTGCCGTCATCATTTTATACACACTCGATAACGGAATTCCTGCGCAACCAGTAAGAGACAACACTACAAGTAACCATATTATTTTATTCAAAATACTCAATCCTTATTTCAATATTTGCACGTAATGCCAGTTCATGTAGAAACCTTAGTTGGCTAACATGTTGATGTACGAAAATAGCCAACAGTGTTTTGTGTAGTAAAAATGCGTGTTATACGTTTACCTTACTTTTGTTCGGCTTTATCCAAGACCCATTTAATCGCATTTACAACTAAAGCAGGCTCATCCTGGTGAATGTAATGACCGCAAGTATCACAAGGGATAAATTTTGAAGTGGTAGATAGTGCCAATAGTTCTTGGTCAAGTTCGATATAAAGTTCATGACCTCTCTTTTCTTTTTCTGTTCTCTTTTCATTTTTATGCGTTGCACTAAGAAGAGCAAATGGCACATTAGGAAAACTATCAATAGCATTTACTTGTTCGTGAGTTGAGCTCCACCCTTTAATTTCGGCTTCAACTGAAGATGGAAAGAATAAAGTAGCCCATAAAGGCATACTAGAAGGTGGGTCGCAATACTCAAGTTTTTCACGTTTGCAGCGTGCTGAGTATTTTGACGAATTAGGATCAACTAAAACAACGCCGGTAACTTCTTGCGGGTAAGTTCTAGCATAAAGCTCCATGTATGCGCCACCTAGTGAGTGCCCTACTAATACATATGGGGGTTTTAAGTTTGCAGTGTTAAGCAAGTCTCTAAGTTCATTCACGATCACTTGTCCATTGCGTGTCGAGTTTTTACTGTCACTGCCACTAAAGCCGGCTCTGTTATATGCAAAAACTTCTGCGAATGCTTCCACTTCATGAATAATTGGCTTCCAGCTAGTCATATCATCACCCAGCCCAGATTCAAAAACGACTGTGGGTTTATTTGAACCTGATGAGTAGTAAGTAAATTGACCTTGTTCTGTTGTTATTTTTTTGGCGTTTGGCAACGTGGTACTGCACCCACCTATAAAAATTAGAATAATACTAAATAATATTTTCATACACTTCCTTGTAAATCATAAAATATGTAAAGTAATAGGAGTTGTGTGATTACATTTAGTTCAGCAGGTAATAAAATATAAGTTGATATGGTAGATCGTTAGGCAAAAGAGAATATTTGGATAAATGCTTGAAGCACAAAAAGCTGCTAACCGCTTTATGCTCTTTGATATTACTTGTTATAAATCGTAGAAACATGTCAAAAGCACTAATTGAACAGCTTATCAGTTGCCTTCTAAAACATCTTTTTTAAAAAGTGTCTCGAGTGAGGGCCATAACCATTTAAACAACCAAACTCAACATAACCTTGCTTGAGGTAAAATTCAAACGCTTGATAACTATATGTTTCTATATTTGAGCCAATACATCCTCGTTTCAAAGCAATGCTTTCGGCTTGAGCCAATAATTGGCTGCCAATATTTTTACCTCTCTCTTTATCACTCACCCATAATATATCAACTTGAAGCCAAGTTAAGAATGTTTTCGCCGAAAGGCCAGCAA
>JALZUE010000060.1 GCA_023301705.1 Alteromonadaceae bacterium
ATTTTAAAGACAGTTTTGAAAAAGGGGAACGCTTGGGTTTTGTGCCGTATATAACAAAGGACTATATCAACCGCGCATATAGTGCGGCCTTGGAGCGCGAAAACAAGTGTAACAATTTCGAAACGAACCTTGACCCTTAAGGGCATTAACTGTCCGTCGTCAAACGCAAGCTGTGCAACGAGGGCTAGCTTACAGTCACCAGATGTTTACTGCCTATGAAGCTAATAAATTTGTCCAAGATTTCTATAGCGTATTTTCATCAGACGTTTTAGCTAGAGTTACTAATTTACTTAATGGCGAATGTACTTCTATAACTGAGTCTACATTTGAAGCGCTCCATATTGCAATGGATGAAAAAACAATCGCAGTTATCATTATGCAAGAGGAAAATTGAGTTAGCAGGCTCGAAGTTATTATTGACTTCCTAGAGGGCATTCAGAAATCCGGACTTATGTAGCAAACGCAGGAAAGTCTGCGCTCACATTTAAGACGGTGTTGATGTAATGTGTATTCATGCGGCACCGCCTATCTTTAAGACCAAATGGAAAACACAGGAAGCAACGCGCTAGCGATTACTCTGTGACTATAAACGGGCTTATGACGCGCCGTTCGTTATTACTGCGAGACAAGCCAGATACACTCGCATCCGACATTGCCGCTATTGATTATGTTCTAAAGCTATGCGGCTTTAACGAAGACCCGCAAGACTACATGCCAAAGAATCGTAAGCGCCAGATATTCGCCAAGGGCGAGAAACGCAGGCTTATAATGAATGAGCTAAAGAACGCCGATAAGCCGCTATCCAGCCGTGAAATTTGTATTGCTATACTAACAGGTAAAGACTTCGACATGACCGACACGCGGCGCTTAAATCAGACTACGGTTAGTGTTTATAGCTTGTTACAGCGTGAATGTGAGAATGGGCGGGTTGATAGGGCTGATGGGTTTCCCGTAATGTGGGCGATGTTTACAGCCGCGAAGAATCATGGCTAAAATACTATTTAGGAGAGTAATATGTTAAAATTAACTGAAGTTTCGCTTAGCCACGGAGAAATTAGGTATAACCCAAAAATTGTAGCCGTTCCAACTGAAACAATTAAAAAAGGTAACACGACAATCAACAATATGGGAACGCCAGAAAAAAGTGCGTATTTTAGCTCTTCTCATATGATTACCTGCCAGTATGAATGCGGCGAGCATTCATTTTCAAATGTAATTCACTGGGAAAGCCTAACCTTGATGCACGAGCGTGACGCTCAACATTTTGAAGTTGAGTCTGAAGCCGCGAGACGCATAGCTCCAATGCTTCGAGCCGTTGCTGATGAGATTGAGAAACAGGTTGCTCGTTATGATGATGACGCAATTAAAAAATCCACTTCGTAAATTTATTTACAAACGCAGGTTGGACACTCCAATAGCATCCATACACTGCACCAGAAACGCGGCGCTAAACTTGCCGCGTGATAGTTTATTGCCAATATTCGCGGGCTTTTCGTCTATGCCTACAGCGCTTAAGCGCTCGCATAGTTCGGTGTAAGTCACACCCGCCCGTTTCAATTCAGCTTTCAAAATACCCGCTACACGGGCCTCAATATCAGTCTTTTCGGGCAATTTCATATCCTTTACGGTAAAAACATACTGTAAATGATATATTACCCCTTGTAAACAGTATCTCAACATACTATATATGATATGTAGTTATCGGAGATAGTGTAAAATGCAACATTTTCTTTTAAGCGCTCAATCACGGAGCCTTAGCCTAAAGAAGATATATAAGATGGGTGAGCAATCCGCCTATGAACTTTTCAGAGCGATTCGTTGGCCTGAAACAGATGGTGAGGCCGTATGTCCTCGTTGTGGTTGTACTGAGTCCTATGACATTAAATCACGCCGTAAATTCGAGTGTAAAGGCTGTAAGCATCATTACTCTGTAACGTCTGGAACGGTTCTTCATTCTCGCAAATTAGACTTCACTGACTTGCTTGCCGCTATCTGTCTTTTCGTGACAGGCGCAAAGGGTATGAGCGCAATTCAATTTAGCCGCACAATGGACGTGCAATACAAAACTGCGTGGGTGTTATGCCATAAGCTACGTGAGGTTCTAGCAGACGAAACGGATAATGTTGTTCTTTCTGGCGAAGTCGAAATCGACGGCTGTTATGTTGGCGGTCATATCCGTCCTGCAAACCTCAAAACTGACCGTGTAGACCGTAGACGCAAAGAACATCAAACTGGTACACGCCGCGTTGTTATCGCGCTACGTGAGCGTTATGGCCGTACTATTCCGTTCGTAGGCAAGTTAGAGTCCGAAGGCGTAGACATTGCTCGCGGTATCGTAGACCCAGATGCAACAATCTTTGCAGACGAAGGCTCACACTGGGACTTGCTAGACCATGAATTTAAAACAGGACGGGTAAATCACTCAACAGAATACAGCCTTCTAAACGGTAAGCATACTAACTGGGTCGAAAGCTACTTCGCTCGCCTTCGTAAAATGATTTCAGGTCAACACCACTGGGTTAGCCCTCGCTACCTTTACCAGTATGCAGAACATGCTGCATGGCTTGAAGACCACAGAACAACGGATATTGCGGGGCTAACACGCAAGATAGTTGACGCCGCAATGCTCGCGCCAAAATCAAACAAATTCAAAGGCTATTGGCAACGATCATAATCTATTGACATTAGGAATTGGGCCGTTGGCAACCGTAACTGCCTTATTGTAATCGCCACTATTAAGATATGGCATGTACCTAGAAACAAATAACTTAAGCTGCAATATATCACTCGCCAATCTTGATTTCCTAGGCGGTTCTTGTATTCCAAATCCAGCAAGACGTTCTCTGAAAATTTCAACTTCTGAAGCGGCAGAAATCTTATATTCATCAGACATAAACTGATGATGCTCAGACCTAACACCTGAAAATTCACGAGAAAATTTGTTACTTAGTTTTTTCAATTTATCTGCCTCAGTTTGAGGCTTTGCCTTTGGCAACCTTTTAAATATGTCAAAGCTAAAATCTAAGGCAATCCCGCAGGCGCATACATAGGAGATAAAAAGAGGCCACCAAATCGCCCACCAAGGCAAAGCAAGGGCCATATCAGCAAGAACCCTTAATATTCCATGCGCTTCTTTTGCGTCGTCCGTTATCGTTGCATATCCGATTAACTCTAAAACAAATCGCAGCATCAAGAATGCTGACATAAATGCGCTGCCAATAATCGCGTATAGTTTTAAGAGTCCCTTTTTCATAAAAGGACAATGCAACAACCCTGTAAGGTTGTGGAGTCTTTATTTCAGCAATCACTTCTTGAAGTCGCCATTCTTATCAAACCTAGAACCGCGCTCTCGCGCCTGCTCATACATCTTTTTAAGCCGCTCGGCCTTAGTTGGGATATGAATTGGTAAGTGAGTTATTGTGCGGTTATTGCTCATGGATTCGACTCCGCGCTTATATTCTGATTAAGTATTAATTGAAAAAATGGAGCGTTTAATCATGACTAAAAAATCAAATAAGAAACAGATGCCGCTAAAAAAGGTTAGATTTGGCCCAGACGGGGTTCCATCACATTATTTGATTCAAGGAAATAAAAGAGCGACACCTGTAAAAACTATCGCAAAGATGGCAGACAACGGATGCATAAAAGACGTTCATTCTTACGATATAGACCACGTTAGGTCTGACCCTGACAAAAACCTGAGCAACAACCTTCGCAATCTACCGAAATTTTAAAGCTAGACTTATACATATCTATTTTATCAATAGGTTCAAAGCTTAGAGGGTCTAAACGGTCTTCATATAGCTCTACGTTAAAGCATTCTGAATCACATGACCGTGGTAAGCCTAAAACCATCATGCCCTTGTACGACATATAGAAGGCGTGTTTCGGGAGAATTATATCTAAAATGAAGCACCTACCTTCCTGCGTTTGCTACATAAGTCTGCTTCTTTGGGCGTTCTAAGCCTCTCATATTTTGGCAAAATGCACGATTTGATGAGTCTGTGAAATCTGTACAGTCGAGACAGCTTGACTAGTATCAGTACC
>JALZUE010000061.1 GCA_023301705.1 Alteromonadaceae bacterium
GGCTTATGATTTCAAAAAAACAGGAATTCTGAACTATCTGGGAAAAATTATTAAACTATCTTAAAAAAATGTCCTGATTTAGTGAACCACCTCAGTTGAGTTTCTCTCAAAAAAGAAAAAGTAATAATAGCTCTTACACTTCGATTGTGAGAGCTATTAAATGGTGGCGAAATTACAAAGAATTGAAACCTCGAAAAGGAGAGAAAGGCTTATCATCATATGCTATAGAGTTAATTCTTGCGCATTTGGATATCAAGAAAGGAGTAGAGACTTCTATAGAAGAAGGGATTATTCGTTTTTTTCAATTCCTTTCAACCAAAGGGTTTCCAGAAATTTCTTTTCGAGAAGCTATAAATTCAATTCCATTTCATTATTCTCCTCATATATATGTAGCAGATGATACAAATAATGAAAATAATGCAGCTAAAAAAGTTGATATAACTATTTGGGATGAAATTGTAGGAGAGGCAGATGATGCATTTGATGCTTTAAATATAGCTCAATCGAAGGTATTAGAAAGCGATACGGTTAACGAATGGAAACATGTCTTTGGACACTCTTTTAATATTAATTAACTTAAAATCTCAAAAATGTATAATACCAATACCAATACGTCGACATATACAGTCATTGATATTCGTAAAACCTTCGAAGGATTTGAAGCGGACTTACGTATAGTTGCAAGAAAAACTGACAAATGGGAAATGCCTTATACCGAAGATGTTTTGCATGATATTTTACTGCTTGCGGAAAATAAATATCTTACGTCTATAGATATAGTTTTACTTAATGAAGCTAATTCTGTAGTAAAAGCGTTGAAATATATAATAAATTCGCAGGGGAAAGCAGTCTCAAGTGAAAGGGCAGGAAAGAATAATTGGGAAAATATTCCAAATACTAAGTTGACAATAGTTCTTAGACATTCAGATTTATGGCACTCTTTATCAGTAGATAAACAGGAGCAATTTAAATTAGATAACTTTTTTAAAATTAACTGGTCTAACTCTTCTATTGACACATCTTATAGTCATCTTACAGAGAAAAAAGAGCAACTTTACGGAAGTAAAGGATATGAATTACAAAAAAAATCTTTTAACTAATGGCAGATATTTTTGATAAAATAACAGAATTACCAAATTCGAAAATTAAGGAGAATACAGAATCTTTAGTTGGATTTGAAGCTAAATTTGATAGGATTTATGGCAATTTAAAACTTATTCTTTCCAGTGAAGAACTTAAGAATTGGAGTAATAAATTCTATAAAAAGGAATTACCAATTATAAAGCATATTGAAGATAGATATCCTTTAATTATCCTTTCAGGTGATGTAGGTACAGGGAAAACTATTTCTGCAATAAGTTTTGCAGATAGAATGTTGAGGGAACTTGATAAAGAGGGTTTCTTTTTAAAACTTAGCACAAGAGTAAGAGGAGAAGGACTTCACGGTGAAATGGGAAATCTCGTTAATGATGCGTTTGATGAGCTGAAGAAGCAGGCAGGCAAAAGAAGAATTGCTTTTTTGTTTATTGATGAAGCGGATGCTATCGCAACTACAAGGTCTACAAGTCAAATGCACCAAGAAGAAAAAGCGGCAGTTAATACTTTAATTCAAAAGATTGATGAAATCAGAGAGATGAAAGGTAGAGCCGTGGTATTTATGTCAACAAATAGACTGCATTTTTTAGATGAAGCACTTGTTCGAAGAGCAGCTGTTATTTTAGAGTATAATCGACCAGATTTTGATGAAAGAAGAGAACTTTTTACAAAAAGTCTTGAAGGGGTAAAAATAACAGAAAAAGAATTAGATGAATTGTCTCAACTTACCTCAGATGAGCAGAATAATGGAGTCGGATATTCTTTTTCTGACATTAGATTGAGAATTCTCCCAGAAGCTGTGGCTTCTGCTTTTCCTGACAGACCTCTTTCTTATGAAATACTTTGTGAAACAATTGCTAAAGTTAAACCCAGCCCTAAAATTAAATAATGAAGCATTTTTTTAAAATAGTAGTTGCAATTATTGTATATGGAGCGACGGAAATTGATGGTCTTGTCTCACCTGAACTTATTCCAGAATTAAAGGGAGGAGCATTTTTTCTATTAGTATATATGTTGATGGATTTTCTTGTATTCTCATATGAAAACTGGACGAGATTAATTTTAATAATTCGATGTAGTTGGTTAGCATTCCAGAAAAAAAGCATTCGTTTTTCAATGTCGTATCAATATGTAATAAAAATAAATGATAAATACCTTCTTGTGAAAAATTCTAATTGGGACCAGTACCAACACGTAGGTGGAAAGTACAAAAGATTACCAGTTTCACAGGCAAGAATTAAAGACTTAGGAGGAGGAGATGATGAGAAATTAGAAACCGAGGGTCTTAAAAAAGATGATTTTGCTGTTTATATTCCAGCAAAGAATGCTATTAAATTCTTGGATTGGTTTAATAATGAAACAGAAAGAGAAGTCTCACATTGGAGAGAATTTCATGAAGAATTAATTGATGTTAAAGGAGCTGTTCTTTCATCTAAGATTTTTCCTTACGTAAATTATGAGTTTAAAAAAAGAATACGAACACCATTAAGAAAATCTCCTAACTTAAAGTGTTGGGAAATTTTACAATATGATTTGCTTGAATTAATACCAACCCCAGAGCAGAAAATAGAGCTTGAAAAATTACAAAAGAAAGGAGATACTGATTATATAAAGTGGGCAGATAAAGAGCTAATTGATAATGCTGGACATGATATACGAACAAGAAAATCTCTTTATAACATTGGTGCACATACAAAATGGATGGTTAATGGGAAATGGATGAGTAATTAACGTTCACTAAAATCTGTAATTAGACGAACTAATGCTGCACCCGCAAATTACAAATTTGCCAAGACTTCATATAGCATTGCAAATGCTAATGAACGAGATAAACATTGATTATTTGGGATTATAGGAAATTTTAGAGATTGATATTTTTAATGTGGTCGAATTCGACCAC
>JALZUE010000062.1 GCA_023301705.1 Alteromonadaceae bacterium
TTTTAGTTTTAGTTTTTTAGAAATAAACTATCATGTCTTAGCTAACATAGCGTTTAACAATTACTTATTCAATATTTAACTGAATTACCTCTACAAACTTATGAAAAATACATATATTCATAAGTTTATTGAAAAATAAATTGTCTTAAACCGTTCTTAATATAAGATAAAAACAATAACATAACTAAAGGACACACAATGAGTGACACCAACCCTTATGAAGCCGACGAACTTGTTTCTCAATATTTAGATTTTCATTATGGCGATACCTATTTCGGTGTAGCTAATTTTGCACACACTTGTGGTGAAATTTGCAATAAAATTGCAAAAGAACAAAACTTTACAGGCAAAGCTTTAGATATTGGTTGTGCGGTGGGACGTACAAGTTTTGAATTATCGAAATACTTTCAACATGTTGATGCTATTGATTTTTCTCATCAATTTGTTGCGACGGCTGCTGAATTGCAACAAACAGGTACTAAAGATTTTACCGTTAAAACTGAAGGCCAATTAACTGACCGTAAAACAGTAGAACTGAGCAATTTAGGCTATGGAGATACTGTTAAACATTGTTCATTCAAACAAGGCGATGCTTGCAATCTTGATGATAGTTACCAAGGCTATGATCTTATTTTTGCTGGTAACTTAATTGACAGATTGTATTCTCCGCAGCAGTTTCTATCGAATATTTATTCTCGATTAAATATTGGTGGCGTGTTAATTCTAACCTCTCCTTATACATGGTTAGAAGAATACACCAATAAAGAGAATTGGTTAGGTGGCTATGAAGATGATAATGGTAATAGTATCAGTTCACTTGATGGTTTAACCGAACAATTAACTCCCAATTTTGACATGCTTAAAGCACCTCAAGATGTGCCTTTTGTTATTCGTGAAACAGCGAGAAAGTATCAACATACATTAGCTCAAATGACAATTTGGAAACGTACACGCTAACATTTCTTTTTATAAGCAACTTTTATCAGCATAATTTAAAAGCCTAATATATTACACATAATTAGGCTTTGTTACTCTTCAATAGAAAAACCCTAAACTTAAAGTATTTTCCTAAAGCAACATCATCTTAATAAACATACACTTATTATAAATTACAAAAACCTTCGTAGTTTAGGTGTCTTATTTTGTCAATATTTATAACCTAAATAACCCAAATGACATTGATTCGCATTTATAGTACTGTTACAATTAGTGATAATTATCACGGATACATCACATTTATAACATTTTAAAAGGCATAGTAAACATGAAAAAGAACGTATTAGCACTTGCAGTTATTGCATCGTTAACTTTATCTGCCTGTGGCGGCGGTTCAAGTAGCTCTTCTGATGATGAAGTAGTTAGTGTAGTAGAGACTGTAGCAACAAGTATTTCTTTAGATAACATTACTGTTGACGAGAATACTGCTGGTGCAGTAATCGGTAATTTATCAGCAATTGGTGGTACAACAAGTGAATCACTAACATTTACTACAGACAATGATTTATTAGAAATTAATGGCACTGTACTTAGCCTAAAATCTGATGAAACTGCCAATTACGAACAAGCTGAAACTATTACAGCAAGTATTACAGTAACAACTACTAGTAACCTTACGTTTACTCAACCTATTACTATTGAAGTAAATGATTTGCTTGATACTTACAAGTTTGAAAGTCAATTCACAGATGGCGCGTCAAGCGTTAACTACTCAGGCCAAACAGCTCGTTTAGCTTTAATTGCAGAATTAAACACATATATCGGAGCAAGTGCCGATCAAGCTGGCTTAGAAGCAGATGTTAATGCTGGCACTATCGACGGTGAAACAATTACAGAAGCCGTTGTTGTTGCTAAATTAAATTCTTATTTTCGTGTAAATGGCGATCTACCTTTAACGTTTTTAGCCGGTTCTGAACAAACAACTATCAGAGAAGTAAACTCAACAGATAGAACATTGGAAGGAAAGCTTGCGGGTAATGACGATGCTCGTTTAAACATTAATTGGAATGAAGCAGGCAACTTTGTTGGTGCTACACCAGGCTTAACACCAACAGAATTAGTAGATAGTTATTTTTTACAATTAGCACAAAATGCTGTAAATGATGCTTCTGGTTCTTTACGTACTGATGCTGCAACAGGCCAAACAATTTCTCAAGTATATATCAATGCTAACGGTACTGATTTAAAACAACTAATTCAGAAGTTTTTGCTTATGGGTGTAACGTACTCTCAAGGTACTGATGATTATTTAGATGAAGGTTTAGATTCAGATAACATTGTTGCTCGTAATGATAGCAATACAGACACTGCATTAGAGCATGGTTATGATGAAGGTTTTGGTTACTTTGGTGCTAACCGTAACTTCTTAGAATATGCTGACGCGTTAAACAGAGATACAAGCAACGATGAGTTTGATGTAGATGGTAATGGCACATTCGATTTATTATCAGAAGTAAACTTAGGTAATGCTACCAATGCCGCAAGACGTGATTTAGGTTCAGCTAATAACGCTAACCCTACTGACTTCACAACTGATGCAATGACAGCATTTATTGCTGGCCGTGAAATTATCAACACAAGTGTTGGTAGAGTATTTACAACTGAAGAAAGAGCTGAGCTTGAAGCACAGCGTGATATTGCTGTTGGCGCATGGGAAAATGCAATTGCTGCAACGGTTGTTCATTACATTAATGATTTAACTGAAAACCTTAATGAACCAACTGAAACATATAGTTTTGAAGACGTTGCTAAGCATTTCTCTGAAATGAAAGGTTTTGCATTAGGTTTACAATTTAACCCTCATTCTGCAATAACTACTGAGCAATTTGCGCAGTTACATACTTATTTTGGTCAAGCTCCAGTAACACCTACTTTAGGTTCAGATGACAGAACTGCAGTAGATGCTTATCTTGCTGATTTACAATTAGCACGTGATCTTTTACAAGAAGTATTAGCGTTTGATGCTGACAATGTAGAAGGCTGGTAATAGTAAACGATTAATAAAGCCTTGGTGTAAACCCCAAGGCTTTATTACTTTTAAAAGGAATTAAAAGGAATTTACTTTTACTTATTAATACTAATAATCATATTAATTTCATAAGGTTACTTCATGTTTATTCAAATGCCTCGTGCAGCACTATACATTGCTATTAGCAGTGTTTTTTTCGTTTCAGGCTGTGATTCTACAAGTAGCGAAGTTGGTCCTGACTTCAACAACGCTTCAACAGTTAACACGCCAACCAATACCTCATTCGACGAACAAGCGTTAATTGACAACTTAACAGATAATATTATTACGCCTGTTTTTGAACAATTTTCCACTGTATCTGCAACACAAATTCAATCAATGACAGATTATTGTCAAGTTGAAACAAGTGCCGAACAAGGTAATAGCACCGCAGAACAAGTAACAGTAGCTCGTAATAGTGCGCAAACCGCATGGAATAACACCATGGATGTTTGGCAACAAGCTGAGTTAATGCAAATTGGCCCGCTAGCTGAAAACAACAGTTTTTTAAGAAATAAGATTTACTCTTGGCCTATTGTTAATACCTGTTCAGTTGATTTTGAAGTACTGAATTTTAGAGCGGGTAACATTGGCGGTGTAACGTTTGATATTACTAATCGCACTCCTTCTCGCCGTGGTTTATACGCACTAGAATATTTATTATTTAATGAAGACCTTAATCACAGTTGTATGACAAGTTCTGAGCCATTAATTGAATGGAATAACCAAACTGAAGCTTTTAGAAAAGTTGCTCGTTGTGAATTTGCTGTTGAAGTAGCTAGCGATATTAATAATAGCGCGACAGAATTATTAGAAGAATGGACTGGTGAAACAGGCTTTGCAAATTTGCTTAAAGGCGCTGGTGATGAAGGCAACCCATTTAGTACAGAGCTAGAAGCAATTAACCGTATTACTGATGCTTTTTTCTATTTAGATACCTTTACTAAAGATGGCAAATTAGCAACGCCGTTAGGTATATTTGATAACATTTGTGGTTCACAAGTTTGTCCTGAAGCGGTTGAATCATTATTTGCTAACTATTCTGCTGAAAATATTGAAAATAACCTCATTGCTTTTCAACGATTATTTTCTGGTGAAACTGGTACTGGCTTTGACGACTACCTAACAGATGTTGGCGACGGTTCAACTGCCACATCAATTACAACAGCAGTGCAAACGTCAATTGATACTATTCAATCATACCAAAGCACGTTAGCTGAAACATTAATCGCTGACGAAGACTTAGTCACACAAACACATGCTGACATTAGTGCAATTACTGATGATTTAAAAGCTGATTTTATCAACAGTTTAGCACTTGAATTACCGGCAACAGCTGCTGGAGACAACGATTAATGAAAAACAATAAAATTAATTACATTACCTTAGCTGTATCGATTGCATTAAGCGTAAATGTATTTGCACAAGAAGAAACTCAACCAACATCGCAAGCGTCTGCTAGTGATAAATTTAGTGAAAGAATTCAAATTCTTGGTCATCAAGAAAAATTACGCACTGAGGCTGGTTCAGCCACATTAATTGGTGAACTTGAATTAGAAAAATTCAAATTTGATGATCTTAACCGCATATTGTACAGCGTTCCGGGTGTCAATATTCGCGAAGAAGATGGCTATGGGTTACGCCCTAACATTGGTTTTCGTGGTGTAACGCCAGATCGTAGTAAAAAAATTACCACATTAGAAGACGGTATATTAATAGGCCCTGCCCCATATTCAGCGCCAGCAGCTTATTACTTTCCTATTATTAATAAAATAACCGCTTTAGAAGTATTTAAAGGCCCTGCAGCTATTAAATATGGTCCTTATACTGTAGCAGGTGCATTAAACTTAGTAACGCGCCAAGTACCTGATGTTGCTGAAGGAGCTATTGATATAGCGCTAGGTACCGACGGTTACGGTAAAGCTATTGCTCATTATGGCAATACACACGGTAAGTTCGGTTACTTAGTTGAAGCTATTCATATAGAAGCCGACGGTTTTAAAGAACTTGATGGCGGTGGTGATACTGGTTTTGATAAAAATGATATACAAGTAAAATTCAAATATGATTTTTCGAACGATAATTATGATCAAATATTACAACTAAAACTTGATTATGCTGATGAAGATTCAGACGAAACTTACTTAGGTTTAACTGATGACGACTTTAGAGACAACCCTAACCGTCGCTATGTCACCAGTGCAAACGATAGGTTTACTTCTGATCACGAGCAAGCGCATTTAACGCACTTTATTGGTAATGATAAATTTGATGTTACTACTAACATTTATCGTAACAATTTTGATCGCTCTTGGTTCAGGCTTGACAACTTTCAACAAGGTGGCTTTATTGAAGCTGACTTACAAGAAGTATTAGCTAACCCAGAAGAGGGTCTTAATGCTGCCTTTTATGAAATTCTTACTGGCCAACGTGATAGTAGCATTGCTGCTGAAAATTTAATTATTGTTGATAACAAACGTAAATTTTTCTCACAAGGTATTCAAACTGAGCTATATCTTTACCAAGACTTATTCGGTAAGAAAAATGTTTTCAATGCAGGCATTAGAGTACACAAAGATCAAATTAAACGCCGCCACACAGAAGACACGTTTCTTATTCGAAATGGTGAGTTAGTCAGTGATGGCAGTGAAACTAGACCAACAACCACTAATTTAGAAGAAACAACCGCTATTTCTGTATTTTTTAAAGATACAATTACACTGAATAAGTTAGATTTAACCTTTGGTCTTCGTGGTGAATTTATTGATGGATTCTTCCAAAATCAAGCGCCCGGTGAAGAAGGTAACTTTCTACAAAAAGACACAACAGTTTGGTTACCAAGCTTTAGTGGTTTTTATAGTATTTCTGATCAACTAGGTGTGTTTTTTGGTATACATGAAGGTTTTATACCAACAAGCCCTGCAGAGCCAACAGACGTTGAAATTGAAAGCAGTATTAATTATGAGCTAGGTGCGCGCTATAATAACGGTAATACCAAAGTAGAAGCAGTGACTTTCTTTCATGACATTGAAAACTTAAAAGAAAGCTGTTCTGCATCGGTATCATCAGCGTGTACAGATATACTTGATTCTGAGTTTAACAGTGGTGAAGCAAGTCTACTAGGTTTTGAATTTTCAGCTCAACATACATTTGCAGTATCAGACAGCTTTGACTTACCTATTTCACTTAATTACACCTATACCAAAGGTGAATTTGAAGAAGACTTTATTTCTGACTTCCCACTTTGGGGTGAAGTTGAAAGTGGTGATTCATTACCTTACTTACCAGAACATCAGCTTACCTTTAAAATTGGTTTAGCGGCTAATGACTGGCAAGTGAATTTAGCAACGCGTTATACCGATGAGTTACTAGAAGCTTCGGGTGAAGGTGTAACCTTGTCTGGCGCTAAAACGAAAGCGATAACGATTGTTGATTTTTCTGCTAGTTACGATGTTAATGTAAACAGTAACGTGTACTTTAAAGTAGATAACATTTTTGACAGACAAGAAATAGTTGGCCGCCGACCATTTGGTGCTCGCCCTGGCAAACCATTAACCGCCATTGTTGGTTATAAATATAGCTTTTAAGTACACGGGTACTTTAACGCTTACCCAATAACAAGAGTTATAGTAGTATATGAAAATAACAGCGTGTTAAATGAATGTTTAACACGCTGCTTATATACCTAATTACAAACAGCACTTAACACCAATAACTCAGTAAGAATAACTTTATATTGAATGATAGACTTCTTTAAAACAACATTTACAGAAATGGCACTGTATATTGTTAACCCCAATCAACGCTTGTTCTGGGGCTACCTTTTATCGGCATTCATTATTGCCACTATTTTATATTTTATTAAAACCTATAAAGATAAAAAAAATACGAATACCCTTACGCCTTGCAATAATAATGGTAATCAGCCAAACGTTATTGTGGGTTTATTTCGCTTTTTATTTCCACGTGACGTCTTTCTTACTCGCTCAGCCATTAACGATTATGCCCTATTTATACTAAACAAACTTTTCAGAGCAGCACTATTTCCATTTATTGTACTGACCATGGTGCCTGTTGCACTTTCTACGTCATCATTCATTGAAACACTATTTGGTAAAATAACGCCGTTAGCATTTTCAAGCACAACCATAATGATAATATTCACGTTTTTATTATTTGTATTCGACGATTTCACGCGTTTTTATTTACACCGAATTTTGCACAAAATTCCTTTTTTGTGGGAATTTCATAAAGTACATCATTCTGCTACCGTACTCACCCCCTTAACCGTTTACCGCTCTCACCCAGTAGAGAATTATTTATACGCTTGCAGAATGGCCCTGACTCAAGGGTTTGTTGTAGGGTTATGCTATTACTTATTTGGCCCAACGTTGAAAATGATGGATATTATTGGCGCGAATATGTTTGTATTTGCTTTTAATATTATGGGCTCTAATCTTCGTCATAGTCATATAAGAATGGGCTGGGGCAATAAAATTGAAAACTTTTTCATTAGCCCATTACAACATCAAGTGCACCACAGTGATAACGTAAAACACTTTGACAAGAACTTTGGTACGGCCCTTTCTATATGGGATAGGTTATTTAATTGTTTTGTTTATTCTTCTGATGTGGGTACATTAAAGTTTGGTGTGGGTAAAGAAGGTGAAGCGCATAAAACGCTTCGAGGTATTTATATACACCCCTTTATCGAATCATTTAAACAGCTAAAAAAACAATGGATGCGCTATATAACAAGGCATAAAGTTTAAAGTTTATGCCCTAAGGTTTATGCTTTAAGCTATGTTCACTTTATAAGGGCATAAATTGACTTATATTTTAACAAGTAATAACTACAGTAGTAACCATGATAATAAATATGACAATACGCTCTAAAATCAAGAGCGTACTAACTAACACAGTATTATCAATAAATGATTAATCAATTCATTTATTAGAATAACTTACCTAACAATTTACCTACAGCACCACCCTCTTTTTCAGCTAACTTTTTAATTTTATCAAGCGCTTTTTGTTTGTTACTAACTTCTTCTGCTGCTGCTGCTGGTTCGTTAATTACAGTTTCTTCTGTGCTGTTAGTCACTTGATATTCATCATATGCCTCTTCTACAGCTTTATTAAATTCGTCACTATTTTCATTAAATGCATCTATACCTTGATTAAACTCGTCAATGGTTTCTTGATTAAGTGTTGTATAAAACTCTTCTTGCGTGACCTTTTTATAATTGTTAGGTATTGTAAATTCTTTTGCTTCGATATTACTAAAATCAACTTTAACTACTTCAGAAATATTAATTTCATCATCTTCGTCATAATCACCACTGGCTAAATCTGCGTAGTAATCTTGTATATCTTCTTCATCAAGGTCATCAGAATAACTTTTCAATACAACACCTTTTTCTATTAACGCTTTATAAATAACAGTATCTTCATAGTCAAGATCTTCAGATAACACATTAGACATGCAGTTAATTTTATCTAGTATTGGTTTTCTACGTTCAAATTCTTTTTTTAATTTTTTATCTGTAGATAACCATAGCGTTTCAATTAATTCATCGTCATCATATACCTTATATTGTGTAGTTGAATACCCTGCTATCTTTATACCTACATCACCTTTTTTTATTGTTATTAGTTCAAGATCATTTTTTTGGAGCTGTTTCATTTGCTCTAACTGATCTTTGGTGAATTGAGACATCATTTGTTCTTTAATCGAATTTGCTGCATTTTCAAACTTTACTTGAGCTTCACATATCTCATCAATTGTAGTTTGGTAATACTCTTTACGATCATCATCAATTGTTGTGATTATTTCTGAATCTATTTCCACAATACTTGTTATTTTTTTATCACCCATAGGAATAGGAGATTTCATAAACTCATCAGAAAATAAGACTTTACTGCCATCTCTATTCATTACTGTTACATCTGCACTCGCTACAAATGCTGTTGATAAAACGCCACATGCAATTAACGATTGTATTAATGGTTTAATCTTCATTTTTTATAATTCCTTTTAAGCCTAAATGTTTTAGGTATTGTATTTAACTTCTCTGTTGTAAGCGGTTATGTGTGATCAGCTATTAATAGATCATTGTTTCTTGATATTTGTTTTAATTTTATTGTTACGCTTTACTCGTCTTCTACTCAGTGTCGTATTCATCTTCAAATATTTTTATGGGTATACTCAAACACGCATTAAAAAACGTTGTAACATTTTCAATGCCTTTTCCTCTATATTTCCAAGACAAATCAAATAATACTTGATCCGTTCGGCTAGGTGGATAAAGACTATCTTCAGTATTAAAGGGGTATGCAATATCCAAACTCCTAGCGAGTGAAGACAGATAATCGTGTTTACTCATACCTCCTTCAGATGTTAGCGCTTTAGCCCTAGATGATAGTGGCAAAAAAGAACCCAACCGAGATTGACAGCCACCAAAACGTCCTTCTTTTGCAAAAAAATTCAATTCTATTTTTTTTAATTTTTCTGTGGTTGCTTCGCCATAATAATGGTGTCGTTCAATAAGAATTGAATAAGGGTTTAACATATGTACTAATGTATGCCAAACACTCAAGTCCCCCTCATGTTTTTTATGTTCAAGACTATATTGGCGATTAAACTCTTCCGCTTCTTCTGATGGCATGCCTTTTAATGTGTTTTTATCTAATACTGTATTGGCAAATGCAAAGGTAAATAAGCTAGAAAATAAAAATAAGAAAGTTGCTAATAATAAAGGGGCAGTAATAGAGGTGTTTTTAACGAACGTTAAACGTTTCATTTGAAATCATCCATGATTAAGTGTGTTAAATATTGATTGTTATTTTGTTGTTGTATAGCTATTAAAATATATTTACAGCATACCTGTTACAAACTAGTAACAGTGTTCTTATAATACACAATGTATAGCGCTTTTTCATTAACAAACGCCATACAAGTTACGTATTTCAAGCATCATTTATATCAATAAGTACGTTGATATCAGTAACGGCCTGAATTAATGCTTATATTACTTGTTAACTCTATGCTTAGGTACAAAGTTTAACTTTGAAATTGGTACCACCTTTTTAATAGGGAAAGCGTCAAACTCTTTGCGTACAAGAATATGCCCTAAGCGACTTTCAATAGCACATAACTCTCGGAAGTTATCTTTAGATACAAACGATATTGCTTCTCCCGCTGCGCCAGCACGACCTGTTCGGCCAATGCGGTGAATATATTCGTCGGCTTGTGCGGGTAAATCATAATTAATAACGCGAGCAAGTTCGCCAATATCAATACCTCTAGCGGCGATACCTGTAGCCACTAAAAAAGTTATTTTTCCTGTTTTAAATTCTGAGAGAATACTTTCTCGTACTTCTTGTGTTCGGCCACCGTGAATACATTCGGCTTTAATACCTCGTTTTTCTAATTGGCTAACTAGCTTAGCTGCGCCATGTTTAGTTTCAATAAAAATTAAAGCCTGCTGCCAGTTGTTTTCTTGAATTAAGTAACTTAACAATGCTGACTTTTTATCTTTATCAACTGTCACTAACCATTGCTCAATATTCGGTTTTTTGGTGCTATGTGAAAGTGATATTTCAATAGGATCATTAATAGTTCTTTTAGCTAAGCCCTGAACGTCACTAGAAATAGTAGCTGAAAATAATAGGTTTTGACGCTGCTCAGGTAAACGCTCTAATATTTTATTAATATCGTCGATAAAGCCCATATCAAGCATTCTGTCGGCTTCGTCAAGCACCAACATTTTTAATTCATCAAAATGTAAAGCACGTTGATGCGCCATGTCTAATAACCTACCTGGCGTAGCTACTAGAATATCTACACCATAAATTAACGCTTGTTTTTGCGCTTCAGCGTCAACACCACCATACATGGCCATTGAGCTAAGGTTCATATATTTACTGTAATTGGCAATACTTGCTTCAATTTGTACCGCAAGTTCTCGCGTAGGTGTAAGAATTAACGCCTGAATACGCTTACCACGTAAGGTATTATCATTATTTAATCGCTCTAATATAGGTAAAACAAAACTGGCTGTTTTGCCTGTACCCGTTTGCGCTGAAGCAATAAGATCACGACCGAGTAATACCTTAGGTATCGCTTTTTGTTGAATGGGTGTTGGTTCACTATAACCTAACTCTGAAACCGCTTTAACAATAGAAGTTGATAACCCAAGAGAAGCAAACGACATATAATACCCAAAAAATTAACGGTTCAAAAATAGCACTTAGTACACGGTTTTAATTATAGCGTATTTATATTAGCCACTATGATTATTATTTTCTTAGTCAGCTAAACATTATCAGTAATATTCGTTGACTAAAATAAAGTACTAGAAACGAAAAACCCGCTAACTTTATAAATAAAATTAGCGGGTTATCTAAATATGGCGGTGAGATAGAGATTTGAACTCTAGATGGGCTACAAACCCATGCCGGTTTTCAAGACCGGTGCTTTCGACCACTCAGCCATCTCACCATTGTGGTTTCAAAAGAAGTTACTCCGTTGAAGCGGGACGAATATTAATAACTGTGCAGGTAATTGTAAAGCATTAATTTAACTTTTTATTTTGTTTGACGATATTTGCAGCACATAGTCTAGAGTTTATGCTAAACACTGTTAAAAGGCGCCTTAAACTTGGTTAATAGAATGGTTTTTAACTTGAAAGTTTTTCACCTATTCGGTTAAAACGAAAGTGTTATCTGCTTATCTTATATAGTATAGCGCTGAATAATACTTAACAATAGCCTAGTTAAGTAATCTAATAAGGTAGGCATTACGTATCAACTGAATTATAAATAGTAACTTTATTAAAAATAACGCCACAAAACACTCACTATTTAATTAGTCGCGATAAGTGATGGTATTTTAAAAAACACCATGCCATAATATGTCAATATATTAAGATAAAGACTTGAACTATTGGTAAAAGTCCTTATCTTATATAAAGTATTAAATAAATATTCATAGAGGAATCATTATGCAATCGAATATGGGTTTTCAAACGGCTAGTCAAAGCTCAGCAGTTGAAATTAATAAAGTACTTCGTAATACTTACATGTTACTTGGTATGACATTAGCCTTCAGTGCTGTTACTGCAGGTATATCAATGGCAATGAATTTATCTCATATTGCCGCGTTAGTAATGACACTAGCCGCTTTTGGTTTACTTTTTGTTGTTCAAAAACAAGCTGACAAAGCAAGTGGCTTATTTTGGATATTTGCTTTTACCGGTTTAATGGGTGCTTCATTGGGTCCAATGTTAAACGTTTATGCATCACTACCTAACGGTGGCTCATTAATACTTCAAGCTTTAGGCGGTACAGCGTTAATTTTCTTTTCGTTGTCAGCTTATGCGTTAACCAGTAAAAAAGACTTCTCTTTTATGGGCGGCTTCTTAATGATTGGTTTAATCGTTGTATTAATTGCAGGTATTGCTAACATTTTTTTCCAAATTCCTGCTGTTTCATTAGCACTAAGCTCAGCAATTATTTTAATTATGTCTGGTTTAATTCTTTTTGATACAAGCCGTATTATTCACGGTGGTGAACGTAATTACATTCGTGCAACAGTATCTTTATACTTAAACGTTTATAATATTTTCACTAGCTTATTACACCTTCTAGGTGTTTTAAACTCTGATGACTAATCAACAACATTTGTTGTAAAATTAAGCCTCGCTAGCCGGGGCTTTTTTATGCCTGTTATTTACTGTGTTGTAACCTTGTTATTTCACGTATAATTAGCCTTTAACTTATTCTGTTTTGCATAGGTATATTTAAATGGTAAAACAATCTATTGCTTTCATGGTGACTTCACCGCCACATGACAACTACACAGCCACAGCAATACAGTTTATTTCAGCTGCGCTTAGTAACAATAACATTGATGTATTAGGTGTATTTTTTTACCAAAATGGCGTATTAAATGGTAGCAACGTTTTAACAATGCCAAGTGATGAATTACAGGCAATTAAACAATGGCAAGCGCTACATAAGCAATATAACTTACCATTACACTTATGCATTACTGCCGCTGAAAAACGTGGTTTAAGTGATGAAATTAATATAGCTGAACACCCTAGCAATATTTCTGATTGTTTTACCATTTCAGGTTTAGGTGAATTAGTTGAATTAACAACACAGGCTGATAGGTTTATTCAATTATGAAGCGCATAGCAATTATAAACTCTCGCCCTGCTTTTGGTAATAATGCTGGTAAAGATGCGCTAGATCTTGCTTTAATATTAGGCTCGTATGAGCAACAAGTCAGTGTGTTTTTTCATGATGATGGCGTTTTTCAATTACAAAAAAATCAACAAACAGAGCTTGTTGAGCAAAAAAATTATTTAAAAACATTTTCGGCATTTGAGCTCTATGACATTGAAAATGTTTACGCATGCAAACAATCGTTAACATTACGCAGTTTACCATTTGAGTTTTCAACTGATGCGGTTTCTGTCTTATCACAAGAAAGCTATAATAAAATGCTCGCTGAGCATGACGTTATTATTCAATTTTAAAGATACAATTTCACATGAGTACATTACATTTAATTCGCACCGCTAATTATACGGCCCCTCATTTTGAAAGTGCTTTGCGCATACTAAACGAAAGTGACGCTATTGTTTTCATTGATGATGGTTGTTACAACTTAAATCACCCTTTAATGCAAAGTGAGCAAGTGAAAAAACTTGAAAATAACCAACGTATATTTACTATTGAAACACACTGCATTGCTCGTGCAGTTATTATAAATACACACTACACAACAATAGACATGTCAGCCTTGGTTGATTTAAGTTTTGACTATAAAAAGGTGATGACATGGCAATAATCACACTCAATAATGAAGAGATTTCAGTAGATAAGCATGGTTATTTAGAAAACCATCAAGATTGGAATGAAGAATTAGCCGTATTGTTAGCAAATGAAGATGACTTAGTATTAACTGAAGCGCACTGGGAAGTTATTCGATTTGTTCGAAACTTTTACCTTACTTACAATACATCACCTGCGATACGCGCATTAACCAAAGCAATGAAAGCTGAATTTGGTGAAGCAAAAGCAAGCAGTCGTTATTTGTATAAGTTGTTTTCACAAGGCCCGGCTAAGCAAGCAACAAAATATGCTGGCTTACCTAAGCCAGCACGTTGTATTTAGCTCACTAACTTAAGTAGCCAACAGCAAGTATTACCAAGGTAATACTTGTCCGTTTGAATGCTTAAATACACCTGTTTCTTTTATTGTTAATGCTTCAATTAAGTTCACTAGCTTTAATGCTGAATCTTCTGCTGATATATCACCATTATTATTGACCATGTCTGTTTGTACATAACCTGGGTGGAATATACCAACAGTAATGTTTCTTGGTAATAAATCATGAGATAACGACATAGATGCTGCGTTTAATGCGGCCTTACTCATACGATATCCATAACGACCACCAGAGCCATTATCAGTAATAGACCCCATGCGAGAAGTAATCATGGCTACTTTAGCGTTAGCTGCCAACTGTGATTGTAGTTTATCAACCACGTTTAACGGAGCAATTGCATTCACTTCATACTGCTGACGAATAGTATCTAAATTTAACTCACCTAGGCTTTCATCACG
>JALZUE010000063.1 GCA_023301705.1 Alteromonadaceae bacterium
TCAAAACATCTTAAAAAAGTATCTTGGAATCATATAATTAATAAGACAGGTATAAGGAAATTTACTACATCATTAATGATGGATCAAATCAATAAGTTTGTAGAGACTCAAGAGAATATTCCTTTTACAATGAGGAATATATATCATATGCTGGATATGATTGTTCAAACAAGGCAAGAGCAGTTTAATATGGCTTTAATTGCTTCTGTAGATAAATTCACAGAGCACGTTAAAGAGAATAGATTTGGTGTAGAGGGGTGGCATACGAATGAGGGTCACATGCTTAATAGAAAAATAATAATCCCTTACTTATTTCAGCGTGGATGGAGTAATGCAAGTCACGTAGAAGTTGATTATAGTTCAAGGTATAGAAATAAATTAAACGATTTAGTAAAAGTTCTTTGCTCTTTACTAGGTAAAAAATACTCTGACATGGGAGATATTTACCAGTTTAAAGTCGATGGGAGTAGACATCTTAGTACGGGTGTTTGGTACGATTGGGGAATATTTGAATTTAAAGCATTTTATAAAGGTACAATGCACATAAAGTTTAAGAGTAAAGATGATTGGTATAGGCTTAATAGAGCATACGGAGAATTAAAAGGATTTACATTGCCAGAAAAATTTAAAAAATAGAAGGATGAAAACAGATTTAGAGATAATAGACGAGGTAGCATCAAATAGAGCGTTTGACATTAAAGGTTTAAGCCAAGAGGAATTAGTGTTTGTTCGTCTTTGTATGGCAAAGGCTAGAGAATCGGAAATAATCAACTTCAAGGAATCAATAAACCCCGAAGAAGGACACAACGTATTCAGCCGTGAACTATTCAATAAAGAATTTGACAAGTACAAAGAGAAGCAAGGTAAGCTTCCTAATACATTAGAGATACATCCAGATGATTTTATGGACTTTTGCGATATGGAAGTGATGAATGGAAACCCAGACCCTAGAAGAAGCCTTACTCACGGCAGGAATCATTTCAAAGGAATGGAGTTGAAACTTAACCTAAACACAAAAAAAGGATTTTGGAAACTAAACAAATAATAAATATGAAAACATCATTTTTTAAATTTCATACAAGTCTAAGTGGAAACCACTACAACATAAAAGGAAGCCCTGTATTTATATGGGAGTTATATTGGAGAGGTTACAATGTAGAAGATATACTTGAAGGGAAAACAAACGTAAATATAGTTGACTGATATAGTAAAAAAATGTTATATTTGAAACTAATAGTTTTAACTTAAAATTTCATAAACATGAAAAAACTTATTTTTATCTGCATTATGCTTATGACAGTAATGTCATTTGCTAATGAACCGCCATCCTTTGATAGCGAAGTGGATAACCTTGAAATGGTTGTTCAGGCACAGGACTCTATTGCTTCTGTTTTAAGCGTTAATGACAACGTAATTGATTTTACTGTTGATGTTAGTTGCGACACAAGGCAAAGCTCCTTTTATAGTGATTCATACAACAAAAGATTTGCTTCAACTAAATTACCTAAAGAAGATCAAGAGAATCCAAGGGTAGATAAAAAAGTAGATCCTGGATGGGGAAATTGCATAGGATATAATCAAAATACTAAATTAGATACAAATTCCACAAGTTCAAGTTCAGGAGGGCTGCCACGATTGTATCAATAACATAATATTATAATAGAAAAAAACACTTATCATTTGGTAGGTGTTTTTTTTATTACAAGTAATTAAGCGAGGGTAAATCGTAGGGTATTGATATAAAATAATTATATTTACATTGTTTTTCTGACATTGCAAAGGGCTTTTAAAGTGTTGAGTCATTTTTTAAGCCTTTTTTTGTATATTGTGTTTTTAAATTAATAAAACAAGATTAAAGAAATGGCAAGAAGAGTAGGTTTAGAGAAAAATATCGGTTCAGTTACTATAACTACCGATGAATACTTAGAGTTAATACGTAGTAAGGATGCTATAGAAAATGGTTACGATTTGATAAGTGAGGGGACTTATAAGATTAAGAAAGGCTTAAGTAGTGATGATGTTTCTAGTAAGCTAAAAGAGGCTTTAATTAGCCTAAAGGAGAATATAAAAACCGTAAGTCGTAAAGAGAGTGAAATATTAGCTCTTAGTTATAGACTAGAACGGAGTGCAAAAGAACTGTCTGGCCTAAAAAAAGAGGTCAAGGCACTTAAAAATAAAACTTTCCTTCAAAAGGCTTTAGGAAACAAATAAGTTAACACTATAAGAGATGGCAGGAGGCAATCAATATAATGAACATTGGACAGAAGAGAAGGCGAAAGAGTTTATGGAAAAAGCTGTTGAGGTATCAAAAAAAGGAGGTTATGACTTTATTGGAGAGGTAGCGAAAAAACTAGACTCTTATGTAGATGTTTTTGATTATATAATAGATAAGTTTCCTGCTTTAAAAGAGTACAAAACAAGGATAAAAAGGAACTGTGAAACTAATTGCTTTTCGAGCGGTAAAAATGGAAGTATAGTACCAAGCCTTGCTATAATGAACTTAAAGAGCAATCACGGATGGACTGATAGGGTGGTTACAGATAATACCAACACAAATACAAACCTTAACTCAGAGCCTTTAACAGAAGAACAAATAAGCGAGGCAAGGAAAAGAATAGATGACCAGTACTGATTCTATACCTAGAGAACTACTTGCAGAGATTAGGGTAAAATGCGATAGGGATTTACTCTTCTTTACTCGTTTCTTTTATAAAGAGCTAAGAGGCTCTAAATTCATAGTTAATGACCATCATAGGGAATTAGCAAACCACTTTGACGATGTAAGTAATTACAAAGTAAAGTTGCTTAATATAAACATACCTCCAAGACACTCAAAAACAGAGTTAGCTATTAACTTTATCGCTAGGGGTATAGGTGCTAATCAATCTTCTAACTGGCTTTATATTTCTGCTTCAGATGAATTAAGATCTGAGGCTTCTACAAGGATAAGAGATATAGTTTCTCATCCATACTTTAAGATAATGTATGGCTTAGAATTAAAACGCGATCAAAACTCTAAAAACCTATGGAAGACTACAAAAGGTGGGGGGCTTAAGACAGCTACTATATTCGGGCAGGTAACAGGATTTGGAGCTGGTCAAATAACAGATGTAGATAATAACACCTTAGACTTAATAAGAAACTTTGAAGGGGCGCAAGTATGGGATGATTTAAACAAGACAGAAGACTCAGAAAGCGGTAACGCTAATAACGCTAAAGTATCAAGGGTAATATTTAACACTCTTATGTCAAGGGAGAACTCATACGATACGCCTATAATACACATACAGCAAAGAACAGGAATGACAGATGCCACGGCATCATTAATGGATCACTATGGAGCAGCAGATGAAAAGATAAGATTTGTAGTAATGCCTATCATAACAGAAGATGGTCAACCTCTATGGGCTAGTAAATTCCCTTTGTCTGAAATAATGAAACTGCAAAACAGTGACCGCACAAAGAGGTCTTTCCAGGCGCAGTATATGCAAAACCCAGAACCAAAGGAAGGGTTCGTGTACAACCTACAATATTATGATGAGATAACAAACGGAGACTCAGAAGCGATAAGCTTAGGTGCTGTGGACGTAGCAGATCAAGGAACAGATTATCTTGCTGCTTCATTTGCTAAAATAATAGGCAAAACTATTTACATACATGACGCTATTTATGACCAAACAGGCAGTCAAGTAACATCTAATAAAGTTGCCGTAAGAACTCACGCTCATAAAGTAATTAAACTCTTAGTTGAAACTAACAATCAAGGAGGTACTTATATAACCCTATTACGTCAAATGGGCGTTCCTAGTGGACTTATTAAACCTATACTAGCAAAAGGTAACAAGATGGGGCGTATAGAGGCTCACGCGTGGATAGTAAATAAATATTTTAAATTCAAAAGGACAGGATCTCCAGAGTATTTAAAATTCGTGCGTAGATTAGAAAGTATTTTAATTACTGATACAAAAGAAGATGATGCTGCTGATTCTATTACTTTAATGGCTAAGTACCTACATATAAACTCAGCGTATTCTTATATCTTTAAAGATTAATTATATTTTAAACTATATTTGTATAACCTTTGTTAGTGTTTTGGGAAAGGTACAGACCTTATAAACGAGAGAGAACTTGCGAACAAACCCACTTGTTAGAAATTAGGCAACTAACACTCCCGAAATATTAACCAAACACAAAGAGAACACGAAATGAAAGACTTAAACTACTGGAAAAACAACTGTGAAGAGGATTATATAAAAACGCCAATAAGTGTGCTACGATATATCACAAAACTTGAAGAAAGTAAACCAAAAAAGCAATTTTATATATATAGTGTTGTGAAATGGTTTGCGATTATAACTCTATGTGTTTTGATAAACCTATTATTTATTTATATAAGCACTTACTTTAAAGACGTTAGTAAGGCAATACTATTATTTGGCGGATGGATAAACTGCTTAATTTATATAGAAATTAGTAAAAGAATACTTTAGCAAACTTGTTTACATCACACCACTCTTTGAAAGAAGTACTCAACACCCCCAACATCACAAGAGAAGTAAGAAGATTTTAAGAACTCCCTACGGTAATAGAAGTAATTACGGCTGTTTTCTTCAAGGTTATTAAAGTCTTTTACTAAGTCCGATAGGTTGGTAGATGATAAAACAACCTTATTTTCTTTGATTATTGTATATAATCGGCTAATACTTTTATTCATTAAGCCAAATGTAACGCAATAATATTAGTAAAACGTGCAAAATTGCGCTGGTATTGTTGCAAAATGCAAAAATAACGACGTATATTTACAAAAGTTATATTTTTTTAGTTTTCCCTCTCTAGGTTTCTTAATTTACTAGGGAGGGTTTTTTAAAGATAAATTATGAGTATAGGGGTAGTGTATGCGTAAAATGTAGTCTATGAAAAAACACGAGTTCATAAGAAACAACAAGAAGGTTATACGCGATATGTCATACAACAGCATAAACGTAAACAACTCTTTAAACAAGTTAGAAGCGTTTGACTTATTTAATAAATTAAGCCCAAATAACGAGCGTGTTATGAACTCATACGCTATTGTAGCTAAGAAGCTACTAGGAAATGAAAAGAGAGCTAATGTAGTAAGAGGTTGGATTGCTGATATGAGAAAGGATTTGGTTTGAAATCATAAATAACTGGGTAGCCGAAAACAGAATAGAGTAGGCAAAAACTAAATTTTATATAAATGAAAGGAATTTTCATGTTAGTTCTAATATCCTTAATTTCTTGGGGGTTTTGGATGAGCTGGCAATGGTTGCGAAACCCAAACAAGAAAAATAAAGAAAACAACAACAAAAACGATTAAAAATGAAAAGATTATTTACAGTATTAGGACTAGCAATAGTATTAGTCTCTTGTGAGACAGTAGACAGTGGAAGAAAAGGGGTTAAGGTTTCTTGGGGAGGAAAGACAGATTTAGAAGAGGTATATGCAGAAGGTATGCACGGAGGAGTTAGTTGGTTATTTGACGATATAATAGAGTATGACGTGAGAGAGCAAACAATAGTTCAGCACTTTGAGTTCAATGACAAAAATAATATGACTACTAGAGTTGAATTGTCTTTGGATTTTAATTTAAATCCAGATAAAGTAAATTTATTACACTCTAAGATTACGGATGTAGAAACTAAAATACTCAAAACCTTAAAGTCTGCAGGAAAAGAAGTTGTACCTCAATACTCTGCAGTAGAGCTTAACATCTCTAAAAGAAAAGAAGCCGAAGATAAGTTAGCTAAGATTATATCCGAAGAGTTGCCAGAGTTTTTTATACAGTTTAAAAGGCTTCAAATGACAGATGTAGACATACCTAAGGCAGTATCTAAACTAGCAGAGGAAACAGCAGTTCAATTAGGCAGAAATGAATTAGCAAAGAAGAAGGAAGCTGAACAAGTTGCGTTATCTAAAGCAAAGGTGGCTAAGAGCAAAGGAGAGTTTGAAGCTTCGCAATTTGATGTTAAAACTAAGGAGTTAATGAGTAGACCTGCAGTATTAAAACTATACGAGGCTGAGACAGATAGGATGTGGGCTAATAAAGGTGTTTCAAGATTCGGGAATAACAATGTGTTCGGTTCTAGCGCAAGCGTCATTAAAGGGCTTAAATAAAACTTGTTAATTTGATTTAAAAAGGTAGGCTTTAATAGGGTTACCTTTTTTTTGTATGGATAATATTAACCGAATAAAGCATTAATTATATACTTTGTTCTAAACTGTAAAAAAATGGATATTACAATAAATTTAAATGGTATAAGATATTTAATTGTAGAAGAATTATTCACTACAAGAAATCAAGAGCGATTAACAGAAAAAGCAAAAAGGCACGGAGCAATTTACCAAGGAATAAAAGAATTAAATACAGGTGGATTTTGGGGTAGTCCTACTGCTGTAATAAAAATACTAGTTCCTGAAAAGCAAATAGTGGCGTATAATAATGATGATAAATAGTTTTTTTATTGTTTTGACTTCTATTTTTAAATT
>JALZUE010000064.1 GCA_023301705.1 Alteromonadaceae bacterium
CTACGAAGGTGAAATACTCTGCGCACCGGTAGCTCAGCTGGATAGAGTACCTGACTACGAATCAGGGGGTCGGGGGTTCGAATCCTCCCCGGTGCGCCAATTACCCGAAACAATAAGCTTGTAAGTCGTTGGAATTACTACGGTTTTTCCCGCGTTATCTCGCAACCCTCCAATTTCCCCCAATTATGGGCACAAATTGGGGTACAATTATGGGTACAATGGCTAATGACCTCCAGAAGAAACCACCATCTCGAACAACGCGGGCAGCGTTGGTATTACGTGCGGCGCGTTCCCGCCCGCTTTAAAAGCATTGATAAGCGCCGCATCGTGCGGACAACCCTATGCACAGACAGCCTCACAATCGCGCGTGAACGGCGCGATATGATGATGGACACAGATGAGCAAAATTGGGAACTTGCCCTTACGAAACAGCTCAACATAACTACTGCCGACACGCCTGAAATGTGTCGCTATCGACTCGCGCGGCGCAAGGCTCAAGCGGTGGGATTTGAGTTTAAGCCTGTCCTCGAAATAGCGCATAGTGAGCCAAGGGAAACCATCTTGCGCCGTGTTCAAACTTTGCAGGAGGACGGCGTAACACAGTTGGAAACCGAGGCCGTTCTAGGCATAATAGAACCACCCAAGGACACAATAAGAGACGCATTTAAGCTTTATTGCGACAAGCTCAGTATTAGTGACCAGAGCGGCAAGTCGCCTGAGCAAATCGAGAGTTGGAAGCGTGCAAAAATACGCGCCATTGATAACTTTGTGACCCTTTGCGGCAATCTCACTATGGATGTTATCACTCGCCAACAAGGGCGAGAATTCTATGATTGGTGGGCCGAACGCCTACGTCCCGACAATAGTCAGGGACACACATACAGGCCCAATAGCGCTAATCGGGAGCTAGGCAATCTGCGCCTCTTATTCCGAGAATACTGGACATATCACGGTGATGAAACGCGCGAAAATCCGTTCCGAAAATTGCGTTTTAAGAATACTCCAACAGAACCGACGGCTATATTTTCAGACGATTGGGTGCGCTCTAAAATCCTCAAACCATATGCCTTTGAAGGCATAAATGCCGAGGCACAGATCATTGCATACACACTGATTGAGACTGGATGCAGACCGAGTGAGATAGCTAATCTCTTACCCGAAAACATCTGTCTAGACGCTGATGTGCCGCATATTCGTATTCGCCCCACAGCAGATAGAGAGCTTAAATCCGTTGCTTCACGGCGCGACATTCCGCTTGTTGGTGTGGCTTTGGAGGCGATGAAACGCGCTCCAAATGGCTTTCCTCGCTACCGCGATAAGGGCAACTCTCTATCTGCAGCACTCCTCAAAACCTTCCATACACGCGGCCTTATGCCGACCAAAAAACATCGTATCTATAGCTTTAGACACGCCTTTGAGAAGCGCATGCAGGAGGCTGGATTGGATTACGGATTGCGGTGCACATTGATGGGCCACAAGAACACACGGCCTCAATATGGCGATGGTGGTTCGCTGGAGTATCGGCGGAAAGAGATGCTTAAAATCTCACATCCCGTAAGCGAAAAGTTCGTAGAAAGTTTGGTTAATTTGACGGCTTAGACGTGCTCACAGGCGTGTCTTTGAGTAGGTTGTCGAGCAGCGCCTCACGGTCTTCGACAGCCTTCAACTCGCGCTGCAATCGCTCCATGAGCGGCCAAGGCGCATCTCCAAATTTGCGTATGACCTTGGCTAGTATTACCATCGCTTCTCGAATATCGGCGGCAAGTTTTTGATTGTCGTAAAGAGCTTGAGATGTGTCTGGCATGGGTAAATCATAGCATATTTACTCAAAATTTCTCGAATGAATAATTACAGTGTTCTGGGGCAGCTAGGGGCTAATCTGGGAAAAGTGGCAAAATGAAATTTTGGAGGGCCAGATAAAGGCGGGGGTGTTACCCATAGGCTAACCCCTTGTCTGCACATCGTTTTTCATGCCCCCAAGACCTAAAGGCGTGGGGGCATGGATTCGGAATATTCCCCCATGCCACTGGGGTTTCGATGGTGTTACCTTGTATTTTAACCCCGCAAAGTCTCTTGAAATTTCATCGATATTGCACTTTTTACGCTCTCGAAAAAGCACTCCGAGCCTTTCTTAAGAAATCCACTAAGAAAAGAAATGGGCGTTTTCTTTCTTAGTGACCTCTGAAATGAGGGAATGACAATTGAATATTATTGGGTATAATTGGGTATGGATTACGCTCGATTGGATATCCGATTAGACCAAAACATGGTCAAACTTGTCGCTGAGATCGACGAGTTCAAAGGCCGTTGGGAAGCCCTAAAAACACTCGCGCCTGAACGCCTCAATAAACTCCGCAAAGTCGCGACGATTGAGAGCATCGGATCATCGACTCGGATTGAAGGCGCGAAGCTTACAGACGCCCAAGTCGAAACGCTTTTATCAGGCCTCAAAACAAAGGGCTTTCAGAGCCGCGATGAGCAAGAAGTCGCGGGCTATGCTGAGGCAATGGATTTGGTTTTTCAGGCGTGGGAAGACATGCCGATTACCGAGAACCATATCCGACAGCTTCACCAAACGCTTCTGCGTCACAGCACCAAGGATGAGCGCCATAGAGGCGACTACAAAACATTAGACAATCATGTGGTCGCAATTGGGCCTGACGGCGATGAGATTGGAGTCGTCTTTGCGACGACTTCGCCGTTCGATACACCGCGCGAAATGGAGGCGCTTGTCCGATGGGGTCAAAAGGCCATTCTGGAGGAAGCATTGCACCCGCTCCTAATCGTCGCAATCTTCATCGTAAAGTTTCTCGCTATTCACCCGTTCCAAGATGGCAACGGCAGACTGTCACGCGTCCTTACAACGCTAATGCTTTTACGAGCGGGTTACGCCTATGTTCCATATGCGTCTCTTGAAAGCGTCGTAGAGGAAAATAAGGGCCAGTATTACAACGCCCTTCGTCGCACTCAAAAGAGCCTAGACGACACGCCTGATTGGGAGCCGTGGATTGGTTTTTTTTTACGCGCATTGAAGAAGCAAAAAACTATTTTGGAGGAGCGCGTCGAAGACGAAAAAGAAGCGCAAACCTCTACCGAGGAATTGCACCCTCTATCGGAAGAAATTTTGACGTTATTTGAAAGCGCAAGGCGCTTAAATGTTTCTGAAATAGTCGACCTAACAAATGCTAATAGAAACACGATTAAAGTTCGCCTGCGGGAGTTAGTCCTTTCGGGTCATATTTCTCAAAACGGTAAAGCAAGAGCTACATGGTATTGTAAGAGGGAGGACACTGCGTAATGAAGTCTAAACGCTCTAAAAATCCTCTGTCGACAAAAATCAACCCAGTTCCAAAGAAGCTTCATAGTCAATTATCACTATGCACAGAGTTCCCAGAGAAAGTTCTGTTCATAGATATTGAGACAACGGGATTGAGTCATTTTTATGATGAAATCACTATCGTTGGTTGGTCACTCGGAGGCGTATCAGAGACCTATGTAAAGGGTGAAAAATCTGATGCACTTTTGAAGGCTGCTGAGTCCGCTATTGCAATGGTCACATTTAATGGGATTCGGTTTGATAAGCGATTCTTGGAAATAGAATTCCCTGAAATTTCACTTCCAGAGGTGCATATTGATTTAATGTACCTGTGCCGCAGAGTTAAACTGACTGGTGGTCAAAAGTCTATCGAGACAGAACTGAAGATTGATTTTAGACAAGGCATAGATGAAGTTGACGGTTTTGCGGCTGTATTACTTTGGCATGAATATCTAAGAGGTGATTTACAATCGCTAAAACGCCTTATCCAATACAACCGTGCAGATATCGCGGCGATGGGTAGCATCTTTGATATAGCGTTAAAGAAATTGAACTTCTCTCCAGACTTATTTGGAGCCAAGGTTCGCTTTGAAGATTGGTCGGCACCGAAAGACATGTATACGTTGCCCAGTAATCTAAAGAAGGCTTCGAAAAGCCTTACAAGAGCTCCTACTTTCAGAGAACTATTCGACGGACTTCCTGCATCAAAATCTAAAATTGTTGGTATTGACTTAACTGGTTCCGAGGCAAGAGCAACAGGATGGTGTATCCTCGACGGTACTGCGGTTGAAACGGAAATGATCTCAACCGATGCAGACATTATTGAAAAGACTATAGAGGCAAAACCGCATTTAATTTCTATCGACTCACCGCTTTGCCTCCCGTTTGGGCGAAATACAGTATTTGATGATGACCCAGCGCGGGAAGAATTTGGTATTATGCGTCAATGCGAACGTGAGCTAAAAAGACGAGGAATAAACGTTTACCCAAGCTTGTTGCCCAGTATGCAAAAATTAACTGCTCGTGGAATTCGACTGGCCGAACATTTCCGTAGTTTAGGTTTACCCGTCATAGAAAGCTACCCAGGCGCAGCGCAAGATATAATGCGTATTCCTCGCAAAGGTGCTGGTGAAAAATGGCTTAAAATTGGGTTGGGTGGTTTCGGTGTTACTGGAGAGTTTTTAGACAAAAAAGTTACGCATGATGAATTGGATGCGATAACTTCTGCTCTGGTCGGCACATTTCATCTGGCGGAACTATCCGAAGAGTTGGGTACAAGCAATGAACCCCCACTAATTATACCTGACCTAAAAGTAAGTCGGCGACCTCATGTCATTGGAGTAAGCGGCCCGATTGCTGCGGGCAAAACAACAGTGGCAAAAATTCTGGAAAAATCAGGTTATGCTTACACGCGGTTCAGCATAATAATTGATGAAATATTGGAAGAACGCGGTTTGGAGTTGAATAGAGAAAACCGACAAAAATTAGGTTTAGAAATCAATGAAACAGGCAGGCAGCGAGAACTAGCAGAGCGAACGTTAAATCGTGCCGGAGATGCAAATAAAATTGTAATAGATGGCCTAAGGTTTCCAGATGACCACGCTTTCTTATACGAAAAATTTGGCTTTAAATATTTTCATTTGTTTGTAGATGCCGATGAAAAAACAAGGGAAGCGCGTTATATTGAACGTTTAAACGTATCCGATAAAATTGCCCGTTCTGAGTTCCTAGTAGCCGCCTCATCAAGTGTAGAGGCAAAAGTCCAAGATATGGGCTTACTTGCCAATGAAGTTTGCTATAATAAGAACTCGAAAAGTGAGTTGTCTGCAAGCGTGTTGCAGACAACTGAACAAATTCATGGAGAGTATTAATGCCAGTTTCAGTTGTGGTAGGCGGGCAATTTGGTTCAGAGGGAAAAGGTAAGACAACATTAGAGCTTGTGAGACGAGCAAAAGAAAATCATGTGGTTGTTGTGCGTGTAGGTGGCTCAAATTCTGGGCATACTGGATATACCCAGAAAGGTAAAAAGTACGCATTAAGGCAGTTGCCAGCGGGCTGTATTGACAAAAACGTGGACGTTGTTTTTCCTGCAGGCTCTTACATTGATGTAGACATTTTACTCAGTGAAATAGCCCTACTTGATTACCCAAGGGAGCGCATTTTTATAAGCCCTTATGCTCGTGTAATAACTGAACAACATAAATTATGGGAAACTAAGTCTAAACTTGGTGCATCAATTGGGTCGACGGGTAGTGGTGTTGGAGCGGCCGTATTAGCTTCCGTTGCTCGTGGCTCAAAAAACCTCGCCCTAGACTCAATAGACGCTCAGCATTCTGAACATCTTACAAAGTTTATTCACGATACTTCTGAGACACTAAGGAAGTGGTTAGCGCAAGGCTCAAGAGTTATCATCGAGGGTTCCCAAGGTTTTGGTCTGTCATTGTTAGAGGGTGGCTACTGGCCAAAAGCGACTTCTAGAAGTACCACTGCTTCAGCCGCACTTAGTGAAGCAGGACTCAGCCCACTCGACGTTGACCAAGTCGTTATGGTTATCCGATCATACCCTATCCGAGTAGCTGGAGATTCTGGGCCTCTCTATGGCGAAACGACTTGGGAAGAAATTGCGGACAAACAAGGGAACGGGCTTAACTTACAAGAATACACAACAGTCACGAAAAAACTTAGACGTGTTGGGGAGTTTGACATGCAACAAGTAAGACACGCTATGAATACAAATAGACCAAATGTTATTGTTATGAACCATCTTGACTACATTGGACATCAATCTTCATTGAACTCAAAAACCAGTGAAGTTTATCAATTCATCTTGAAAGTTCAGGCTGGTTTGGGGCATAAAATAGACTATTTCGGATTTTCGCCCTACAATATGCTGTGCGCCAGAAAAGTGATCGCGTGAGTAAATCGCTCAAAAAAGCAAATAGGCGATTGTCTGCAAAGCAATTGCAAAAATTCGTACTTGATGACGCTACAGAAGCAATAAAGTTGGCTGAACCTTTTAGGTTTGTATCAGGTCAAATTGACTACGATGACCCTTGGCCAAAGATAGACCCATCACTACTTTCTGCTGACGATATAATTGAGTATGTAAGAAAGACGGGGATGATATTCCCTTTTTCGGCAAAGCAGGATGAAAATAAGCCGAGATTAAAAGCGGCTTCATATGAGGGTCGAATAGGTAAGAATGCTTATATCTTCGACAATGATAAATATGAGTTGAAACATATTCTGAATGATGGCGACGAAAAGCTTAAAATACCTGCAAATTCAATTGTTTTCGTAGAGTGTGATATAGATTTCCGATTGCCGCCATTCATTGCCGTTAGATTTAATTTGCAAATTAATCACGTGCATCGTGGCCTCTTGTTGGGGACTGGGCCATTAGTAGACCCATGCTTTTGGGGGAAGTTGTGCATACCGCTCCATAATTTGACCAATGCTGAATATGAAATTCCTCTAGAGGAAGGACTCATATGGATTGAGTTCACAAAAATGACCAGCATGCCTAAAGCGGGGCGTCCCCCAAATAACTCTGAGTTTTGGGACATAAAAAAGTTCATTGATAAAGCTGCAAAAAAGTTAGGAACGAATGAGAAAGTCGCAATTCGTAGTTCTATACCTGATGCTACAAAAGAGGCGACTGAGAGGGCTCAGATTGCAAGCGAAAGTGCCGAGAAATCAAAAACCGCAGTCGAGTTAGCGAAAGATGAAGTTGAGAAAGCAAAAACATTGGCAGACAGCGCCAAGAAAGCTTCTGAAACGGCTAGAAACTGGGGTATTGCGGCGGCAGTTGGTTTGACCATTGGTGTGGTTGCGCTGTGGACAACATTCTACATCGAGATGCATAGCCAGCATAAACAAATGCGACCACAACTTGATAATGCAATTGCAGAAAATGTTGAACTTAAAGAACGTATTAAAGTATTAGAGGAATATGTTTCCAGTCAGTCAACGAGTGAAGTTAAACCAAAAGCATCTAAGCCGAAGCCTAAGAAAGCGCCAGTAGATTAAACTGCAGTTCTTTTATTGAAGTGTTTTGGTAAAATATCCGACCAAAGACTATGTAGATCATAGCGGAACGTTGCCTCTTCAATTGTTACGCTTTTAACCCTTCGTTCAGTCCTTCAGATTAACCATAAGTTAAGCGGTTCGCTAAGGTCAAACCTTGGGCCGCTTTTTGATTCCGACTGGAGGACGACGGGTTGACAGCAGAACAGAAAAAACAGCTCCAACAGAAGCTTTGGGATATTGCCAATGAGCTACGCG
>JALZUE010000065.1 GCA_023301705.1 Alteromonadaceae bacterium
AACCCCTTTGGGTGTGCCTGTCATCACTACGTCGTTATCAATTAGGGTAATAAATGAAGTAAGCTCCTGTAAAATAACATCAGGTTTGTACATCATTAAATTAACACCACCTTGCTGGGTAACCGTGTCATTAATACTTAACTCTAAGGTTAACTGTTCATTAATATCGGAAATTTCAACAAAATCACTAAACACTGCTGCACCGTCAAACGCTTTCGCACGCTCCCACGGTAACCCTTTGTCTTTAAGTTTACTTTGTAATGTGCGTTTAGTTAAATCTAAACCAAAACCAACAGCACTAAAGCGACCATTTTGCACAATAAAACAAAGTTCACCTTCATAATGCAGGGTTTCAGATTGGTGTGTTGAATGCAGTATGGGTGAAATAGCTGTATTAGGTTTAATAAATACTACCATTTCATCTGGAATTTCATTACCTAACTCATGAATATGCTCAACATAGTTACGCCCTATACACACTAGCTTACTTGGCAGCAAGCTAGTTTTTAAAGGCACTTCACCATTTAATGACGATGTAGGTTTATTCATTAGCGTAATAGACTGATGCATTATTTTACTAAGGCCGTTAATTCTTGTTTTGCTAGGTAATTATCCATGGTTGAACGTAATAGTTTATACAGTAAAATTGAACCGTCTATTTCTTCTTTACGGTTAGTTAAGCTTTCAATGTTTAACCCTAATGGCAAATCGTAAGGAATCACCGCATCTAAAATTTGCTGTAAGCTATTTAAACAAATACGTATAGATTCATACAGCGGCTTTTCTGCATTAAGAATGCGTAAACTTGTGGCTTCAGGAACACTCACACCTAACCAGTCAATAAACTCTAAGGTTTTTTTACTACCACATGGTGAAAAAGTTAAAACAATACGTTGTGGTTTTAAACCTAGCTTTTGACATTCAATCGCGTAGCGCGTTAATTGATCAATCGTTGCTTGTGGATTGTAAATAGCTTGTGAAATAAAGAAATTACAGCCCTGTTTAGTTTTTTCAATTAATCGCTCATGCTCATTACCTTTCGCTGCATGACGTTCTGCAATAGTAACACCACCAATAAAAAAGTTATGTTCATTATTAACCAATGTTTGGTATGCATCTTTTAATGGTAACGATATTTTATTGTTTTTAGATGGGCTACCCACCAATACAACATCTTTTACACCGTATTTATCCCATGCTTCATCAGCCCATTGATTAAAGGCATTCGCATCAGATTGTACAACGCTTTTGTAAGTAATGACTGGGCGCTGAGACTTTTTATTTAACAGCGATGAATACATGCGTGCATCATGGGTATTTTTAAACGGAAAAGGACGTGCTTTTTGTGTACGTGAGTCTTCATCTTGAATGTCGTAAACAATTAAACCATCAAAATCAATATCACTTACTCGCTCTAATAATTTTTCAGCTATACCTTCCACTAAATCTAACGGAGTATCATTTTTAGGAGGAGTGGTACCAATAAAATAAACACCACGTGTGGTATCGTTATAGCGCGTTCTAAGTTCTGATTCGTTATTCAAAATAATGACTTCTCAGTAAAAATTAATAGGAAATATGACAACATTATGCAAACACTGAAACTAGTTAACTAACCAAAAAGTGTTCACTTATTAGGGCTTATAATAACAAACATTAATGAAAAAACGCAACAGACGTTTAGACGTCTACATACTGTTTTATTGATCAATCAATGTCAACAAAGAATATACTATAAATGAGCATCATTTTTACGTTATTATAAGGTTAATTATTTACAGATTTTACTAAACACTATGTCAATTACGATTATTATCATCAAAGCCATTTTATTAGTGGCCGCCCTTAAACTTTACAGTATGAAAAAAGAAGCATTATATTCTGCAATATTATACAGCTTACCTTTAATGCTGATTGCATTATTTAACGGTACGCATGTCTTACAAGCGATTGTCGGTGGCGGTATTTTATTAACGTTGTCGTTTATTTATTTCTGGTTACAGTCAACTATTCCAAAAGGTAATCCTACTTACAGTTTAATTGGTGTTGGCGCCGTTTTATTCTTATTTATTTTATAGCTTTAGTTCACGATTCAATAGATAAAAAGTACGTGTAAGTATTTCTTATCTATTGATGTTACACCCTATCGCTAAGTTAAATTAGCTAAGTGGAATAAGCACCCGAGCAACCACACCGTCTTGTGATTCATTATTGTTAATAGAAATACTACCTTGGTGTAGCTCAGCAATTAAACGCGCAATATATAAACCTAAGCCTAAATGAGGTTGCTCATTTTGTACTGTAGTTTGTTGTGCGGAAGTCTGTTGTGTTGCCTTTTGGTTAATTAGCTCACTATTCTTTTGATTTGTTATATTTATATTGGTTTGCGAACGAACTGATACCATTGAATCAAATAAACGCTCTTGCATTTCATCGGGCAAGCTCTGGCCAATGTTTTCAATGGTTAATACAGCACACTTCTTTTGCTGCAATACGTGCTGTATTGTTTGATTAACCGTTTCTTCTGTTAAGGTGATGTGTACTGTTGCATTGTTAGCGGTAAACTCTACTGCATTAGCTAATAACTTATCGAGTAACTGAGCAAAAAGCTCAGGGTTACCATGCACTTTATAGCCAGTTTCTTTGTCATTAATATGTAAGTTAAACGGCTGATTGGGCTGTATAAGCTGATAACCTTGCACACACCCTTGTACAACTTGCTGTAAATTATACGATATTAGCTCTGTATTTTCTAAACTTTGCTCTAAACGTGTTGCTTCACTCATTAATCGCAGAATACTTGAAAGCCTATTCACTCCCTCTTGTGCGCGGTGCATATAAACATTATTTTCGCTTTCAGGTAAGTCCATCACTAATGACTCTAACGACGATTTAACCACAGCAACCGGTGTTCTTAACTCATGAGAAAGCCTTGCAGACATACCTTGTAAATAACTTGTGTACTGCCCTAAACGCTGAACCATATGGGCGAAACTTCGTTGTAAGTCCCCTACTTCATCACTAATGTTAGTATGCGCAATAGCATTAACAATACGCCCTTGATCATCAATAGCCTGTTCGGTTTGTAAGTTTAGTGATCTAATGCGAGATGAAACCCGTGATGCAAATATAAATAGCGCTAAAGTACCAAGCCCCATTACAGCTAAAATAACATTAAACCAACCTTGCAAAGCCTGATTACGCAAGGTGCGAATTCCATTCGTGGTTTCTTCAGCAACCACTGCACCTTGCACTTTACCCCCACTGTAAATAGGGTAAGCGGCTGACAAAATAACGGCTTTATTATCTGTGGTTAAACGCCAAGTTGCGGCACTTTTACCACTTAATGCTTTGGTTAAGTGTTGTCCTTGCAACTGCCCCTCTTGGTAGAAATTATCAATAAAATTATCAGGTGGAGAGGTTAATACTTGGTTATATAACCAGGTTAGTTTTTCTTGAATAGGTTGATACCAGCTTGATTTTGGTACTTGTTTGGCAATATTACTCCATACCCCATCAGAGCCGTTAAGATCACCTGACTTTGCTAATACTCGGCCATGTTGATCTACCACCCAAATTCTTGATTCACTGTGACCTAAGCCTTTAACGATTTTTTCTATTTCAGGAGAAGGCACCAGTACCGTACCTAATTGGTTTGCCTGCTTAAATTGAGCTGTACCCATAGTGATAGGTTCGAGCCTATTTTCATCATAATCAGTGATGGCAAAACTTAATTGACTACCGAGCAGTTCAAGCGGTATTCGTAATTCAATATTGTAGCCAATATTCGTTTCTCGCCACATGCCCTGAATGCGTTTTTCAGGTTGTTTAGCTATGTTATTGTTTTGATCATTAATATCTAATTCATAAGGCGTTAACCAGCCTTCATTGTATGTACTAATGAGGTATCGACGAAAATCACCTGTAGGTGTGGTGAACGCTATTTGCAATAAATCGTTGTTATCAACCTGTAAACTATTTTTTGCGCGATAAACAATGCTTTCATCAGTTACAGCAAAAAAAGCATATAAGTAATTATTGTATTTCCCTACTCGGTGCTTAAACGACAAGGTATTATTGTGATAATTATTTTGCCCTTCAATAAGGTAGCTTTCATCATACTGTATGGCCTGAGCTCTGTTTTTCCAATCGCTTAAGTGCCCATCTAATTGAATGGGCTCAACAATAGGATAAGCATATAAATCTCGCCCTACTTTTACATTAGGTAAAAAGCTCGCTTGCTCATCAAATAGTTTTGGCCGTTCATGTAAAGCTGTAGCGACAGCTCTAACGGTACCCATTAAGGTTTTTTCTTGGCCAATACGTAAATATTTTTCCATTTCCCAAACATATTGATACCCCAATAATGGAATAGAAAACAAAAAGCATGACAACAATAGTAGCTTGAAGCGTAAACCAAAACGTAGTGGAAAAAACGTAAACTTAGGCATCAAACTTCCACCGGTAACCCATGCCATAAACCGTATCAATACAATCAAAGTTATCATCAATGGCAATGAACTTTTTACGAATTCGTTTTACATGAGACGTTATAGTACTGTCATCAACAAATACTTTTGCATCATCCATTAATTGTTGTCTGCTTTTTACATGGCCCGGTACTTTAATTAATGAATACACCATCCAAAACTCAGTCACCGTTAAATCAACGGTTTTACCTAACCAGTGAATGACCATTTGATCGGCAAATAATGATAATGGGCCATGATTAATGATTTCTTCTGTTGCTACTGGCGTTTTGCTCACTTCAATACGACGAAATAACGCGGCAATGCGAGCCGTCATATGCGGTAAACTAATATCTTTAGTTAAGTAATCATCAGCCCCCATGCGCAGCCCGCTCACTGTATCAAAGTCGTTATCACGCGCAGTTAAAAAGATAATAGGTAGTGAACTAGACATTTGACGAAGTGCCTGACACAGCATAAAACCACCATCAATTTCATCTTCTAAGCCAATATCAATAATGGCTAGGTCAGGCAAACGCTGTTCAAACTCCGCCATAGCGCTTTTACGGTGACTGAACGCTTGTACTTGATAACCTTGCTTTTCTAGTAGTTCGGTATAGTTTTGTCTGATTGCTGCTTCATCTTCAACAATCGCGATACGTCGGCTCATAATATTCTCAAAAGTAAATAATCGTTAAGAGTTAACGCCCAGATAACGTGAATTAAATATCTAACCATCAGTAAACTCTTATTCGTATGACTTAATCGTGTACTCATCATACCTAATTTATACCAGTTAAAAAGTCTAAAAAGGCAATTGCTATTTTTCTGCCACAATTGCTCATTACATTGCCATGTTTCAACTGTTTTTTTGCCATTTCAACACGCTTTAATAAAGCCTGTAACGAAATGGCGCATAACGCACTGCACATATAATGCGACCTAATAAACATTTTCATCAACTAACTAAAAAGAGCAATCTAATGAAAAAACAATTAATCAACACGGCAATTATTATCACTTTAGCAACAAGTCCAATTATTCATGCAAAGCAAGCAACAACAGATACACAAGAAGTATTAAGTGAACAACAAGTAATTTATAAGCAGCCAACGGTTATTGGTTTTGGTAGTGGAGTGATTGCAGGCGCAATAATCGCAGGGCCGATAGGAGCAGCAGTTGCTGGTACCATTGGTTTGTTAATAGGTAACGCGGAAGAAACCGATACAAAGCATCAAAAAACAAAAGTGTCGTTAGCAAGTACTCAACAAGCACTTAGTGCTGCAACCTCAAAAGAACAAGCACTAAACCATAAACTATTAGCCGCAAAAAAAGAAAATAACACATTAAACCAACAATTAATTTTGGCCAATAACACCTTAGAAATTGCTGAAAACATTGAAAAACTAAAACTGAATTTACAATTCGATGTTAACTCAAGTGAGTTAGAAAGCTTTTATCAAGAGCAAGTGACTCATTTAGCAACATTAATACAAAACTCGCCAAATTTACAAATTCATTTATCTGGGCATGCTGACAGAAATGGTGAGTCTAGCGACAATTTAATCTTATCTCAAAAGCGAGTTAGCACAGTGAAAGCAATGCTCATTGAACACGGTATTAATGAAAATAATATTATGACACAAGCACTAGGTGAAAACGCGCCAATAGTCACTCAACAAAGCTTACAAAATGATTTTTACGACAGACGTGTAGAACTAAAAATTATTCAACCAGATGTTGAGCAAGTAGCTGAATCTGTCATTAGCGATTCAACACTTACCGCAGGTAATTAACTTAACATTTTCTATGTAATACAAGGCCATTAATCACATGAATGTAACTATGTAAGTGACATTCATGTGATTGCCCTTCTCTTTTTTTAAGTGTTTACACTCAATGTGAGCTTGTTATGTCAACCATTTTTTCAATGTTATCAATACAGCACAAACCCTATAAACAGCATAAAAACCCAAATAATAATCCAAACAAACATCTAAGTAATAACCGAAATAGCAATCTAAGTAGTAGAGAAAGTAAAAACTATCACGGCTGGCAACACACATGCTTTGCCATATGTTTTTTTAGTTTACTGATATTAGCCAACAATCAAGTATTAGCCTCTTCTGTGACTCCAGATCATATAAACAAAGTAAATACAGCTAAAGTGCATACAACCGAAGTTCATACTACTAAAAAGCACGACACTAAAAAACAAAGTAATCAGGAGCATAATTATCAAAAACATGATTATCAAAAAAAAGAGACGACTGATGAATCAGCTAGCTCATCGTCAATTAATCAAATCACTAAATTCGAACAAGTGTCATTAGCTGATATTTCTGCAGGGCAATTATTATTTACGCATGCTAACACTACTAAATACTATCAAGCACCTACGTTAAAAAATGACGTCAGTATATTTGTACAAGGTGTAGTAGCAAATGCGACAGTATTACAAAGTTTTAAAAATACCACCGAGCAATGGCAACATGCATTGTATGTGTTTCCGCTACCTGATAATGCCGCAATCAATGGCTTAAAAATCACGGTAAATGAACGTGAAATACTAGGTGTAGTTAAAGAAAAACAATCAGCAAAAAAAATATTCTCTAACGCTAAAGTCGCTGGTAAAAAAGCAGCTTTGTTAGAGCAAATTAGGCCAAACTTGTTTTCAATGAACATAGCAAATATTCCGCCGAATGAAAGTATTGAAGTGGAATTAACTTATTTTCAACAAGTAGATATAAAACAACAGAATAACAACAGCGTATTCAGTTTAGATTACCCAATGGCAATAACACCTAGGTTTACGCCTAATGACCATGAAACCAATGATAATACGCCTTCAATACCCACGTTAGCTTATCAAGCTTCACAAAATGTTAATAACGAAACTTCTGATGAAAATATATCGTTAAACAATTTTCATACTTCAACAAGTAGCCATAAAGTCAATTTTAGCTTAACACTAGAAAGTGGTGCCGAAATAAATACCATCAGAAGCTTATATCATAGTGTCGTGTTAGAAAAAAAAGCGAATAACACGTTTAAAATTAACATGCCGCTAGAGCCACTAGAAAAAGACTTTGAATTGCACTGGACATACAAAAAAAATCCGTTGCCTAAAGTCGTTAATTTCATATCAGAACACCAAGGAGATAACTATGGGTTATTAATGGTTTTTCCTAGTAATCAATCAACGCCCATTGAAACTCAAGCAAGTAACCTATCAAGGGGAAAAGCAAGACAACTGACGTTTATTTTAGATACTTCAGGTTCTATGTCTGGTCAATCATTAAAACAAGCTAAACGCGCGATTAAACATGGATTAAAAACCTTAAAGAAATCTGATTATATACAACTCATTACCTTTAATAACAAAGCAAATCAATTCTTTACACAGCCTGTATTGGCAAGTAAACAACACAAAAGAATGCTAAATAAACATGTCGCATCACTGTCAGCCAATGGCGGTACCAATATAAAAGAAGCCCTGCATATAGCCTTACCTTCACATAATCAAGCCAATGCCGAACAGGAAGCATCAGCACTGCTAGAGCAAATCATCTTTTTAACTGATGGCGCTGTAGGCAATGAAGCTGAAATTTTCACCATGATTAATAATAACATTGAAAATAAACGCTTATTTACTGTCGGGTTAGGTAGTGCTCCTAATCGTTACTTTATGAAAAAAGCAGCTCAAGTTGGTCGTGGTAGCTATCATTTTATTGGTAGCGCAAGTGAGTTAACCACAGTAATGGCACGTTTATTCAAACAATTAAGCCAGCCCGTACTCACCAATATTGCATTTTCATTGTCGAATATGAACTCAAAAACACAATCAACCACACAGCCTAATGCATTACCAAAAGTGACAACAAGTCCAAACCCTATTCCTGATTTATATGCTGATGAACCTATTATATTAAGTTATAAAATTGAAGGGGATATCATTCAACACGAACAAGAAAACGCTAGCGAACTTAAAGCAGCCCTCAGTGCAAATTTTCAAAACACACAATGGCACTACCCTTTTATATTATCACCATCAACCATTGATTCAACACTGCAAACTAACCAACATACAAAATCAGCCACTCAAGCTGTTGAATCAATTCCAGCTCTGGCGACCTTATGGGCAAAGCGTAAAATTGATGATCACTACAATGCATTAATGCTTAATAGAAATTCACAAGATAAAGCAGACATCATTGCGTTAGCGTTAAAGTTCAACTTGGTGAGCCCTTTTACAAGCTTTGTTGCTGTTGATACAAAAATGGCTAAGCCGATTAATGAACAGGCTCAAAATAAGCAATTAACAAATAATTTACCTGCAGGACAACGCTTACCTCAAACAGCTTTAGAATGGAAAAAGCAATTGCTTAGCGCAGTAGTTTTTCTATTGCTTGCTATCAGCATGCTGATTCTTAGCAGCAGATATAAAGCCTCATTATTTAATAACCAAATTT
>JALZUE010000066.1 GCA_023301705.1 Alteromonadaceae bacterium
AGACGACCTAGGTCGTCTTTTTTATAATTTTATTTGATTAATACAAATTATTAACCACCAAAATCATCTAACATAATGTTTTCATCTTCTACGCCTAAGTCTTTAAGCATATTGATAACAGCTGCATTCATCATTGGAGGACCACACATGTAATATTCACAATCTTCTGGAGCTTCATGCTCTTTCAAGTATTGTTCATGTAACACATTATGAATAAAACCAGTTAACCCGTCCCAGTTATCTTCAGGTTGAGGATCAGATAAAGCAACATGCCATTCAAAGTTACTATTATCAGCCGCTAAGCCGTTATAGTCATCTTCATAAAACATTTCGCGTAATGAACGTGCTCCATACCAGAAACTCATTTTACGTTTAGAGTTTAAACGTTTAAGTTGATCAAAGATGTGTGAACGCATCGGAGCCATACCAGCACCACCACCAATGAATACCATTTCAGCATCAGTGTCTTTTGCAAAGAACTCACCAAATGGACCAGAAATAGTTACCTTATCACCCGCTTTTAAGCCAAAGATAAATGATGACATTCTACCCGCAGGTAAATGTAACTTTCCAGGAGGCGGCGTAGCAATACGCACGTTAAGCATAATGATGCCTTCTTCTTCTGGATAGTTAGCCATTGAATATGCACGTAATGTAGGTTCATCAACTTTTGATTCTACACCAAAGAAACCAAAATGTTCCCAGTCACCACGGTATTGGTCGTCAATATCAAAATCTTTATACTTAACATGATGCGCAGGTGCTTCAATTTGAATGTAACCACCAGCACGGAAAGGTACTGATTCACCATCAGGAATGCCTAATTTAAGCTCTTTAATGAAAGTAGCTTTACTGTCATTTGAAATAACTTCACATTCCCATTGTTGAACACCAAAAATTTCGTCTTCAACTTCAATATCCATGTCTTGCTTAACAGCAACCTGACACGATAAACGACAACCTTCTTTTGCTTCACGCTTTGTAATATGGCCTTCTTCAGTTGGTAAAATATCGCCACCACCTGAATGAATATGAACACGACACTGTCCACAAGTACCACCACCACCACAAGCTGAAGGAATAAAAATACCTTGCTCAGCAAGTGCGCCTAATAATTTACCGCCAGCAGCTGTTACTACAGCTTTGTCAGCATCACCATTAATTGAAATAGTAACGTCACCTTCAGCAACCAACTTTGATTTAGCAAATAAGATTACTAATACCAAAGCAATAACAATGGCAGTGAACATGCCTACGCCGAGAATAATTTCCATCGACTTTTCCTTATACTTATTTAGGAGAAAGTAAGTAAACCTTACTTTCTACGTTAATCTTATTATAACGAAATACCACCGAAAGAAAGAAAGCCAAATGCCATCAATCCTGCAGTAATAAATGTAATGCCTAAACCTTTAAGGCCATCTGGAACGTCAGAATATTTCATCTTTTCACGAAGGCCAGCTAACAATACAATTGCTAATGCCCAGCCGATACCAGAACCAATACCATAAACAACAGATTCACTGAACGTTAAGTTTTTAGATACCATAAATGATACCGCACCAAAAATCGCACAGTTCACTGTAATTAACGGTAAGAAAATACCAAGCGCTTGATATAGAGCTGGAAAGTACTTATCTAAAATCATTTCTAGAATTTGTACTAATGCTGCAATCACGCCGATAAAGGTAATAAACGATAAGAAACTTAAATCAATTGATTCAGCTGGATCTGTAATACCTAATACACCATCAAGTGCCCCAGGTGCTAAAATTGCTTGATAAATAACTTGGTTAGCTGGAACAGCTAAACCAAGTACAACAACAACAGCAACACCTAAACCCATAGCAGTACTAACTTTCTTAGAAACAGCTAAGAATGTACACATACCTAAGAAAAATGATAGTGCGATATTTTCAATAAAAATCGTTTTAACAAGTAAGCCAATATAATGTTCCATTAATCTTAGTCCTTCTCTACTTGTGCTGGCTTCCATTGGCGAATAGCCCAAATGATTAAACCAATAATGAAGAATGAACTAAATGGTAAAACTAATAAACCATTCGCTTGATACCAACCACCGTTTTGAATAAGTGGTAAAATTTCAATGCCGAATAATGTACCAAAACCAAGTAATTCTCTGAAAAATGCAACAACAACTAAAATAACACCGTAACCTAAACCGTTACCGATGCCATCTAAAAAGCTCACTACTGGCTTTTCTTTCATTGCAAATGCTTCTGCACGACCCATTACAATACAGTTAGTAATAATTAGGCCAACAAATACAGATAGCTCTTTAGATAATTGGTATGAAAAAGCTTTTAACACCTGATCAACCACAATTACTAAAGATGCGATAATTGCCATTTGCACTATGATACGTACGCTTGACGGTATTTGATTACGAATAATCGAAATAAATAAGTTTGAAAAAGCTGTTACCGCAATAACGGCTAAACTCATCACAATAGCATTCGCTAAGGAACTTGTTACCGCAAGTGCAGAACAAATACCCAGTATTTGTAATGCAATTGGATTGTTATCAACGATAGGACTCGTTAATACTTTTTTAGCATCTGTAGACATTATTTCAAGCCTCCACGATTTTTAGCAATAAAAGGTGCATAACCTTCTTCACCAAACCAAAAATGTAATGTATTAGTAACACCTTTACTTGTTAGAGTGGCTCCAGATAACGCATCTACACCATAAATGTCATCAGGTTTAGCACCACCTTTGACAAGTTCAATAGCAACCTTATTGTCATCACCATAAACTTTTTTACCTGGCCATAATGCTTTCCATTTAGGATTCATTACTTCTGCGCCTAAGCCAGGAGTTTCCTTATGGTCAGAATAAACAACACTTTTTATGGTGTTTAGGTCAGCGTCTAAACCAACAAAACCAAACATTAAGTCCCATAGACCAGAACCTACTATCGGTAAAATCACTGTATCAACTGAACCTTGATCATTACGAACTAAGTACACAACAGCATCATGAGAACGACGGTTAATACCAGCGATGTCATTTTTAGGTTTATCTGATTTAGCTGAATCACGTGAATTACGACGTTCATCAAATGCTAACGGATCACCTTCAATGAAGTCACCAGAATTAAGGTCTATCATTTTAGCTTCAACATATTTGTTATATACACCAACAATATCATTACCCGCTGTTTCTAATAAATTAGCGGCTTCTAAAATTTTTGTTTGTTGATCTAATAACTTATTGGCTGTTTGTAATGGTTTTAATTGTACGGCTGAAATAGATACTAGAGCAGCACACACTAAACAAACCAATAATACAAAGCCTATCGTTTTAATTGGAGTTTCTTTATTACTAGACATTACGTGCAAGTCTCCGTTTAACATTTGCTTGAACAACAAAGTAGTCGAACAATGGTGCAAATAAGTTAGCAAATAAAATAGCAAGCATCATGCCTTCAGGGAATGCAGGGTTAACTACACGCACTAACACAACCATAATACCAACTAACGCACCGAACCAGTATTTACCCGTATTGGTAAATGACATTGTCACAGGGTCTGTTGCCATAAACATCATACCAAAGGCAAAACCACCCACAACTAAATGCCAGTACCATGTCATAGCAAACATTGAGTTAGTATCACTACCAACCACATTAAATAATGTTGATGTCGCTACCATACCTAGAAATACACTTAATACGATGCGCCATGAAGCAATACCTTTATACAAGATATATGCACCACCTAAGAAAATAGCAGCAGTAGATACTTCACCAGCAGAACCAGGAATAAAGCCCCAGAAAGCATCCCACCAATCAGCATTAAGTGTGTATTCAACTAAACCTTGATTCGCTGCACTTAACGCTGTAGCGCCAGAAAAACCATCAACAGCAACCCAAACGGCATCACCTGAAATTTCACCTGGGTAAGCGAAGAATAAAAACGCTCGACCCGCTAATGCAGGGTTTAAGAAGTTCTTACCTGTTCCACCAAAAATTTCTTTAGCAATAACAACACCAAACGTGATACCAATAGCTGCTTGCCATAAAGGTAAAGTAGCTGGTAAAACTAAAGCAAACAGAATTGAGGTAACGAAGAAACCTTCATTCACTTCATGTTTACGTACAGCAGCAAATAAAACTTCCCAAAAGCCACCAACAAGAAATACTGTTGCGTATATCGGTAAGAAGAAACAAGCGCCATATAGCATTTGTGTAAACCAACCAGAACTTGCAGTTAATTCTCCACCTAAAAAGGTAAATAACCCTACTTGCCAAGAATCAGGTAGGCTATAACCAGCGGCTAAAGCTTCTGTTGCTTGGAAACCAATATTAAACATACCAAAAAACATGGCAGGAAATACAGCTAACCAAACAGTGATCATGATACGTTTAAGATCAATGCTATCACGAATGTGAGTACTGCCTTTAGTTACATAACCAGGAGTAAATAAACCAGTAGCAATTGCTTCATATAAAGCAAACCACTTTTCGTGTTTACCGCCTTTTTCAAAGAGCGGTTCTATATCTTCAATAAACTTTTTCAAGCCCATGTCTAACCTTCCTTCTCTATTGTGGTTAGGCAATCACGAAGTAAAACGCCGTAATCTGTTTTCCCAGGACAAACAAACGTACATAAAGCTAAATCTTCTTCATCTAACTCTAATGCACCTAGTTGTTGAGCACTATCAGTATCACCAGCACATAAATCTCGTAAGAATAATGTTGGTAAAATATCTAACGGCATAATGCGTTCATAGTTACCAATAGGAACCATCGCTCGGTTACTACCATTAGTCGTTGTTGTCATGTTAAATAGTTTACTTGGCATAAAGTGAGATAAGTAAGCGCGTGTTACAGAGAACTTATTTGCACCAGGCATCATATAACCAATAAAGTCTTTCTCACGGCCTTCTGACAACAAAGATAATTGCACATGATAACGACCTAAATATGCGTGAACGCCTTTTGCTTTTTGGCCTTGTAATAAAGAACCAGAAACAACACGAACTTCACCATCAATAACTTCGTTATTGATTAATTCGTTAGTACTTGCACCAGTAATGGTACGAACTAAGCGAGGGTTCTTTGCTGCTGGGCCTGCAATAGAAATAACACGGTTGCTATCTAGTTGGCCTGTTGTAAACAACGTACCGAAAGCAATAACATCTTGATAGCCCACATGCCAGACTGAATTATTCGCACCTACTGGTTTTAAAAAGTGAATATGCGTACCCACTAAACCAGCAGGGTGTTTACCCGCAAACTCATTCACTGATGCTTCTGAAGTTACAGGAATATTAGCTCCTGGTGCTTTTGAAACAAATACAGTACCTTCAGTTAAACGAGATAAAACAGTTAAACCTTGCTTAAATGCTTCAGCTTGCTCGTTAATAATAACTTCAGGGTTAGCCGCTAATGGATTGGTATCCATTGCACTAACGAAGATAGCCATTGGCGTTGCATCAACTGCTGGTATTTTACTATACGGACGAGTACGTATTCCAGTCCATAAACCAGAGTTAATTAAGTTACTAACAACATCTTCACGTTTAATTGTTGCTAATTGCGAAGCAGGATAACTTGTGAACGTTTCTTGATCATCGCCATCAACATTGATGACAACAGATTGTAAAACGCGCTTTTCACCACGATTAATTTCAGAAACAACACCGGCAGCTTGAGCTGTGAATCTAACGCCAGGGTTCTTTTTATCTTCAAAAAGATCCTGACCTTTTTTAACGCGATCACCTGCTTTTACAAACATGGTTGGGCGCATACCCACAAACTCTTGACCTAATGTTGCGACCGTTTTAATGGTTAAACCATCATGGATTACCTGCTGGGGAGATCCTTCGACAGGGACATCCAGACCTTTCTTTATTGTAATCATAAACACTTGCACTACTTTGACGGGAGTATAAAAACCAAATAAACCATGGGCTTACATTGATTTTAGTGTATTTCAGTAAAGTTAAAACCTTTCGATTTTGTTGATACTGAGCTAGTTAAATTATTCAGCTTATAATTTTAGCACATAAAAGATAAATGATGCTATGTAACTGAACTATTTTCCTTAAAAATTAATTAAATAAAAATTACTTTCTATTTACAAAATAAATACTAAAGCCCAAAAACAAAAAAGCCAGTATTAAAATACTGGCTTTTTTAATATGAAATATATCGCGGTATCTAAACCAAATTGCTAATCTCAACGAATGGGCTAATGTCTTGATCGTAATCAACACTATCAATACCAAAACCGAACAGTTTTAGAAACTCTTGATGATAAGAAGCGTAATCGGTTAATTCATCAATCGTATCAGTATCTACTTTATTCCAAATATCAGTGACACGCTCTTGAACACTATCTTCAAGCTCTTTGTAATTTTGGCTTAAACGACCAGCTTCATCTAATCTAGGTGAATCTCCGTATAAGTTTTCAATGAATAAGTTTTGAATTTGTTCAATCACACCTTCATAAGTACCGTCTTCTTTCATCACTTTAAACATAGCTGAAATATAAAGAGGCATAATCGGAATAGCAGAGCTTGCTTGTGTTACTACCGCATTTAAAGACGTTACATAAGCTTGGCCATTTAACGACGCCGTACTTGTTGTAATATCGCTGGCAGCGCGATCCAAATCTTCTTTAGCTTTACCAATAGTTGCGTGTCCATATATTGGCCATGTTAATTTCTTACCAATATAAGTGTATGCTGTTGTTTTGAAGTTATCAGCTAATACGCCTGCGTCATTTAACGCTTTTATCCATAACTCCCAATCAGCACCGCCCATCACATCAATTGTGCCTTGAATTTCTGCTTCATTTGCTTCTTCAACAGACACTTCATCAATAACACGCTTTGATGTATTTAAGTTTTTAGTTGTGACACTTTGACCAATAGGCTTTAACGTTGAAGAATAAACTTCACCGCTATCAGGATCTGTTCTGCGTGGTGACGCTAAGCTATAAATAACTAAATCAATTTTACCTAAATCAGCCTTAATCGTTTCAATAGCTTTAGCTTTAATTTCATGTGAAAAAGCATCACCATTAATGCTTTTGGCGTATAAACCTTCAGCTTGAGCCGCTTTTGTAAAAGCTGCAGTATTATACCAACCAGCACTACCACATTTTTTTTCTGTTGCTGGCTTTTCAAAGAAAACACCTAATGTGCTTGCACCATTACCAAAAGCTGCAGTTATGCGAGATGCTAAGCCATAACCTGTTGAAGAACCAATCACTAATACATTTTTCGGCTTACTATCAGCTTGCGTTTGACTTTTAACATATGCTATTTGTTCATTTACATGTGCTTCACAACCAGCTGGGTGTGCATTTGTACAAATAAAACCACGAATTTTTGGCTTGATAACCATAAAGAACCTTTCTAAAAAATGTGTAAATATGTAGGTGAGAGATTGTACTATGCTTTTAATCAAAAGAGGTACGATCAGCAAAGATAATTATAATTTGTTAAATGTATAATAAATAAATGCACCGTAAAAGAAACAATTACGATGCATTACTTTAATATTTTTTCACCTTACTTGGTGTGATAAGTAAGAGCGAACTACCCTCTGTTTTTGTAATACTCTAACAAAGTTAATTGATGATATTTACCTATTGACGTTAAAAATTCGCTGTATGATTTCCATACCTTTGCAAAGTTTTCGTCTGCTGCTATTTGCTCATTAATTACTTCTGCGGTAATTGTTCTAAGTTCATCAATAACATCTTGTGGTAATGCTTTTACTTCAACATTATGTTCATTGATTAATGTAGTTAATGCATTATGATTGCGCGCATTATATTCATCAAATGTTGATTGGTTTGCCGCTTTTGTCGCTAATGTTACAATATGTTGTAAATCTTCAGGTAAAGCGTTAAATGCTTTTTCATTAATTAAAAACTCTAATGTTGTACCTGGTTCATGCCATATTGTTGAATAGTAGTATTTAGCAACTTGGTGAAAACCAAATGAAAGATCGTTATATGGTCCAACCCACTCTGAGGCATCTAATGCTCCACTTTGTAATGATGAAAATATTTCACCACCAACAATAGTAACCGGAACCCCGCCAGCACGTTCTAGGATTTCTCCACCAATACCAGGCAAACGCATTTTTAGCCCTTTGAGGTCTTCAATACTATTGATTTCTTTATTAAACCAACCTGCAAACTGTGCGCCTGAACTACCACCAAGCATAGGGAGAATTCCAAATGGTTTATACATTTCTTCCCATAATTCTTGACCACCGCCATATGTTATCCATGCATTAAACTCTGATCCTGTCATACCAAATGGCATAGCAGCAAAAATAGGAGATGCAGGTATTTTACCTTTCCAATAATAAGCTCCACTGTGACCCATTTGAACGGTACCTTGAGATACCGCATCAAACACTTCTAAACCAGGTACGATTTCACCAGCGCCAAACACCTTAACAGTTAATCGACCGTTACTCATTTGATTCACGTATTCAGCAAACTTTTCAGGTGCTAAACCTAAACCAGGAAAATTTTTAGGCCACGATGTAACAAGCTTCCATTCATATGATTGCTGCTCTACGGTTGCTGCTTGGTTTGAGTTTTCTTTTTCACCGCAACTACTTATGAGTAAAGACAAAAATACTCCTGTAATTACGTATAAACTTTTAGTCATCGGTATACGCGATCTGACATGATGAATACTATTTTTTATTATGTTCATTGTAACTTCCTTTATTCGTATTTTATTGTTGTTTTATATTCGAAAAATAATGTAAATGTTCTAACCGTATACAACATCTGGCAACCAAGTAATTAATGAAGGCCAAATGGATAACGCAATTAATAAAAATATTTGAATGAGAATAAAAGGAACAACTCCTTTATATATTTCAGTTGTTTTTATTGACTTAGGCGCTACTCCCCTTAGATAAAAAAGTGAAAAGCCAAACGGAGGTGTTAAAAATGACGTTTGTAAATTAACCGCAATCATAATTCCCAACCAAACAGGATCTAACCCCATGGCCAATAAAATAGGAGCCACAATTGGAATGACAACAAACGTTATTTCAATAAAATCAAGAATAAAACCTAAAACAAAAATAACTAACATAACAATTAATGTTGCACCAATAACCCCTCCAGGCATATTAGTAAACAATTGTTGTACTAACTCTTCTCCGCCATACCCTCTAAAAACTAATGAGAATAGATTTGCACCCACTAAGATCATAAACACCATTGATGTTATTTTTACGGTGCTTTGGGTAACCTGTTTAATATTCTCAATGCTCAACTGTTTTTGCATAGCAGCAAGAATAATAGCACCCATTGCACCAACACCAGCAGCTTCTGTTGTAGTAGCAAAGCCCATCAATATAGAACCTAAAACAACGCTCATTAATAATATAGGAGGAAACAAGGCTTTAATAACCGTTGTAAATACACCTTTTTCTAATTGTTCTGGTGTTAAAAGCTGTTCAGTTTTAATACTAGGAACCGCGCTTGGTTTAAAGACGGCAAGTAATAAACAATAAGTAATATATAGACCAACTAAAATCAAACCAGGTATAACTGCGCCAGCAAACAAATCACCAACAGACATTGTTTTAGGGCTAAAAATACCCATAGATAGTTGTGCTTTTTGGTAAGCACTTGATAAAACATCGGCTAATAATACTAATGCGATTGATGGAGGAATAATTTGTCCAAGTGTACCAGTTGCACAAATTAACCCTGTAGAAAACTTAGTATCATAACCATGTTTAATCATTGTGGGTAATGACAACAACCCCATAGTAACAACTGTTGCGCCAACAATGCCGGTGCTAGCAGCTAACAACATACCAACTAATATAACTGAAATAGCTAAACCACCACGAAATTTACCAAAAACTATGGCCATTGAATTAAGTAAGTTTTCAGCTATTTTAGACTTTTCAAGCATCGCACCCATAAAAATAAATAACGGTACAGCTAAAAGTATTTGATTATTCATAATGCCATAAAGTCGACTAGGAAAAGCATTTAAAAAACTAGCATCGAAAATACCCAATGCACTTCCTACCCCAGCAAAAACAATTGCCGTACCGGCTAATACAAAAGCCACTGGATAACCCAATAATAATACAGCGCACACAACAACAAACATTAACAGTGAAATATATTCCATTACTTTTTACTCTTTTGATTGGTGTTGGTCATTGGGTTTTCACTGTCGTCATTTTTGTTGGAAGATTTGCTACTAACACTTTTAAGTGCTTTTAATAAAAGATAATGATGAATGGCTTGTGCTAGTGCTTGAAGAATAAAAACAATAGGTAGAATAAGCATTAAGCTTTTATGCACATAAACAAATGCTAGCCCTCCAGGATCTGAAGATTGTTCACCAATAGTCCATGACTGCATGACGTAATCGAAGCACATGAAAAACATAAACAAATTGAAAGGTATTAACAAAAAGATAACACCTAAGAGGTCTACCAATGATTTGTTTTTAGCGGACATGTGTTGATAAAATATATCAACTCGAACATGAGCTTCATGCTTTAATGTATAAGCCGCGCCCAGCATAAAAACGGTAGCATGAAGGTATAAAACACCTTCTTGTATAGAAGTAGTATTATAATTGAAGCCATAACGTAAAATAACAACACTAAAACTAAGTAAGACCATTAATAACATTAACCAAGCCATAAATCGGCCTGTATATTCGGTAAAGGTATCTATTTTAATTTGAATGTTTTCAATAAATAAGTTGCTCATATGAGGTAGGGTTACACTTTATATTTATTATTATATGCCTAAGACTATAATTAAAAATGAAGAAATAACCAACTTTTTTATTTGTTTTACCATTGAATACCAGTATTAACGTCATAATACATAAGCATTTATCTAGGTTTACTGTTTAGAGCCTCCCATACATTTAGGTGATAAAGGCACTTGGTTTTGATACTTTTCTGTCCATTCTTTTTCTGTGTAAGTATGAAGAGCTAAGGCATGAATATGCTCAGCTAGCTCAATTGATAGCACTGCATTCATTGCTCGGTGACGTTGTAATAAACGCTTTCCTTCAAAACTGTTTGTTGCAATGACAACCTTGAAATGAGATTCGCTGCCTGTTGGTACATTATGATTATGACTTTCATTAATCACCTCTAAATGCATTGGGCTAAATTCATCAGCAAGTTTTTGTTCGATAATAGCTTGTATTGTCATAAGTTTTTCTTAACCGTTTAAAGTAAATAATAGGTTAATTATCTCATCAATTATTATTGAAAACTACGATTAAAGTGTCCCAATGAACATAACAAGGTATAACGCATTAAATAAAAAGATAATTATCTAGCTCTCATTTAATAAGTTTGACAAAATAGTTTTGTTTTCAGTTACCAATAAGCTATTTATTTTATGTTAAGCCCTTTTTTCGCCAACGATAAAAACCTTCATTTAGAACGTTTTCCACATGCTCAAATTAACAGAAGCCTTCAAGCATGGGACTCTACTGATGAGTATTTCTTTAATTATTTAAATGATAATAGTTTAATTAATAAACAAACAAAAATACTTATATTTAATGATACATTTGGCGCCATCGCGATTAATTACTTAG
>JALZUE010000067.1 GCA_023301705.1 Alteromonadaceae bacterium
AGCTCTTATCTGTCGTTCTTCGTACATAATCGTATATTTATGCTAACCTTAGATTACAATTAACTTAAGTTATGAGGTTTATGTGTTTCACCTTTATTTTTATATACTTACCATTACATCTCATTTATTAAATAAGTTAAAACGCCTTTCAGCTTTAGTATTATTAATCACTTCAACTCATAGTTTTGCAGATATAAACAACCACTATGAAAAAGCATTAACAAGTTTTCATCAGCAAAAGTATAAAGAATCAATCATTCACCTAAAAAACAGTTTGCAGAACAATCAAACTCATGCGGCATCTCGTGTTTTATTGGCTGAAAATTATTTGGCTTTAGGAGAAGGTTCAGGGGCAGAAACTCAGCTAATCACAGCACAAAAAAACGGTGCTGATATTAAAAGGTTATCTCCTTTATTTGCACGTTCGTATTTACTACAAAATAAATATGATCGCGTATTAGAAATATTAAACCCTCGCAGTAATGATATTCAACTTCAAAGTAATATTTTAGTTTTTCGTGGTTTAGCTTATTTAGGAAAAAACAATTTACCTGCCGCTGACAGTGAATTTTCCCAAGCACTATCATTAATACCCGAAAATGAAGATGCATTACTAGGTCAAGCAAAGTTAGCCATAAAAAAGAAACAATACAACAAAGTACTACCATTAATACTTCAAGTATTAACAATTAACCCAACACATGCAGATGCTCTATTAATGTCTGCAATTACGTATAAAAACAACCAAGAAATAGAAGAAGCATTAAACGCTATTAATCGTTTACTCAAATTAACTCCTGATAATTACAATGCTTTATTAGTTCGTTCAGTGTTGTTTGTTGACTTAGGTCAATATGATAATGCGTTAAAAGACTTAAATAAGATCACTGAAAGAATTCCTAATGAGCCTTTATCAAATTACATAAAGGCAGCAACATTATCTACAATTAATTCTACAGGTGAAGCCAATGAAATTTATGCACACCTAGCAGTAATCACAAAACAATTACCTAAAAAAGTCATGGATGAACAACCAATTTATTATTTTGTTGCTGGTTTAGCTTATTTTCAAGAAAGTAATTACAAATTAGCTGAAAAATCTTTACTAACATATATAAAATTTCAACCTCAAGACATTAAAGCAATTAAGTTGTTAGCTCATACTCAAATAATTTTAGGTGCGAATAATCAAGCCAAAAAGCATTTAATGAGTATTCATTTTTCTAATAAGCAAGATTATGAAGTCAACAGTTTATTAGGACAAGTAAATATGCTGACAAATGATCTAGTAAAAGCTGAATACTTTTATGATCTGATGATACAAGAAAAGCCTAACTTATTATCTGCTCAAATAGAGCTTGCAAATTTTTACTTATTTAGTGGTAAAAATAATGAGATTATTCAGCTATTTTCGAAAGCAGTAAATGACAAAGAATATGCGCTATCTCTTCCAAGTAAAGCGCTTTTCATGCTAACTAGTGCATACAAAAATACTAAGCAATACTCAAATGCACTAAATATAGTAAACATAATTATAGAAATAGAACCTGAAAATAGTTATGCATATCAAGAAAAAGGCTCTTTATTAGGTCTTTCCAAACAATTTTCTGAAGCTAGAAAAAGTTATTCAATAGCACAAGAATTAGATGAAACTAACTTTCAAGTAGTTATTTTTCTAGCTCGATATCATTCCATAGAAGGAAATCATCAAAAGGCAATTGAGTTGTTAACAAACCAATTAAACTTTGGTGATAATAGTGCATTATTCATCGAACTGGGTAACGCATATGAAGCCATTAACGATATTAAAAATGCTGATTTATATTACAGAAAAGCATATTCATATAATTCAAAAAGTATTTTAGCTTTAACAAAAATAGTCAATAAACTTATTTCCGAAAATCAAACCTTCGAAGCTATAAACCTTATCGAAGATTACCTTCGTAAATATGATGACGTATCAGAAGTTTACGAACTTGCTTCTATTATATACTTTCAAAATAACCAACACACTAAAGCGTTATATGCCTTAAATAAAGCAGTTAAAACATCAACGAATAAAGGCAATAGTTTATTAGCATTGGCTAATATGCAGTTACGACTTAATCAACGTGATGTTGCCATAAATAGTTTACAACGAGCTATTTCTTGGGAAAAAGGTTTTGTTCCTGCATATTTATTACTAATTGCTATTTTAACTGAAGATAAAAATGAAGATGAAGCATTAGCCGTAATCAAGCGACTAAAAGAAGTTAATAACGATTTAGCATTAAATCAACGTTTAAAAGGCGATTTATTTTGGTCTTTAGGTAACAGCAAGAAATCAGAGAAGCTTTTTAAATCTTCCATTACACATAAACCAAACCAAGCTGCTACTTTAGGTTTATACCGTATTTATAGAAAAAACAAATCATTTAATAAAGTAGAAATATTATTAAGTGAATGGATAGCAAATAACCCTAATGACTTACTATCATCTATTTCTTTAGCTGAAAACTACCGACAACAGCAACGGTTAACACACGCCTTAGATTTTTATCAAAAATTAATGTTAGATTTCCCTAAAAGTATCATATTAATAAATAACGCTGCACTTATTGCTATGGAATTAGAACAATACGAACAAGCAACATCATTAATTAATCGTGCATATGAAAGTAATAACAAAAACGTTAATATTATTGATACAAAAGCTTGGATAGAGTTGAAAAAAGGTAACCCAGATATTGCTTTACCCTTATTAAGAGAAGCAAATACGCTTGATTATCAAAATGCAGAAGTTAAGTACCATCTAGCAATAACATTAGATCAACTCGATAGAAAAAGTGAAGCCTTACCTTTTTTAAAGAGTGCAATTAATAGTACTCAAAACTTTTACGATAAAGATAAGGCCCGCTCAATATTAAATAAATGGAAAACACTTTAAATATTAATTAACGTTTAAAAGAGCGACCAGGTTTTTCTGAAAAAGGATCAACTGGCCATCGGTGTTTCGGGTATTTAGATCTCATTTCTTTTGCCACTTCAAGATAAGAGCCTCGCCAAAAATTCGCTAAATCACTAGTAATTTGTATTGGCCTTCTCGCAGGTGATAATAACTCAAAACGCAAGGCTATTTGGTTATTTGCCAACAATGGTGATGCAAGTTCACCTAATACTTCCTGTAAGACAACACTAACGGTAGGCCCTTTATTTTCATCATAGACAATTGCGACTTTTTTATTGCTTGGGGTTAAATAATGCGTAGGTGCCTGCTCATTTAATGTTAATGTCTGTTGATAATCAAGCTGAGCAGTTAATAGTGGCAACACATTCACTTTTTTTAACTCAGTTAAAGAATTAACTTTTGTTAAATAAGGTAACAACCATTCATCAATATTATCAACAATGCTTTGCTTGGTAACGGTTGTAAAATCAGTCCAATGTTGAGATAACCAACAAGCACGAGTAAGCCATTGCTCACATGCGGTAGTCCAATTTAATAACGTTTTAAAATCATCTTTAAGCATTGCGCTAATACTATTTAAAAAATAGTGTGCGGGTACGTTATTATTGCGTGTTTCTTCAAGAATAATATTGCCATATTTTGTAAATACTTTTGCGTATACTTTACCTGTTCCTTTTGATAATTCATAAGTCACATCAATTGAGAAATCATGAGAAAATTCGTCAAATAATATCGATTTACTCATACTAACCGCACTAAAAACGCGCCCTTCTTTACTGCCTGCATCACATGCATTTACCACCAAAAACTCAGATAAAAGTAGAGCATCTTGTTCGTGTAAAATCACACCTTTACCGTTAGCCAGTTGGTATGTACAGCCATGCTCTGAACGCCTTTTAGCTAATCGTTCTGGGTAAGCTAATAGAAGTAAATATGCAGCTGTATCAGTAACATTTAACGTTTCACTGTTGAGCTCTTTAACATGTATTAAAGACATAAGTCGCTTAACATCATTCATTAATGCTTTTAGGTTTTTAATTGAAGAATTATATGACTGTTGACGCTGTATTTTATGTTCAAGTAAAACGTATAAATGAGGTAATAAATCAACACTGTCATGCGATGTTATCGTTTTATTTTCAGATAATAATACCGCAATGTAGCACGCTAATGCTTTTGCTTGAGGTTGCTTAGCCATTAATATCATTCTAGCTAAACGCACATGAACCGGTAATTTACAGGCTTGCTCTCCTAATGGAGTGATTTTACATGATGAGTCGAGTAAGCCTAATGAAA
>JALZUE010000068.1 GCA_023301705.1 Alteromonadaceae bacterium
GACCATTACCCCATTGTGGCAGATTTAAAGCCCGAGGTCGAATCTCGGCTAAATCAACAGATCCCATAGCTCAGTTGGATAGAGCGCAAGATTCCTAATTTGGTTTGTACAGTTTTACTATGTTGGATAAGGCTTCTTTTTTATTCAAAAAGCACAGTAAATCCTACATTGAACTGTACTGAGCTTCTCCCTGTGGGATGAAACTTTCCTTTCGAATGATTACTATATGGTTGCTAGAAAATTTTCTGGCAGAATAGAAAAACAAAAGGAAATCTATGAAAGTTAAACTGATTAAAAGTACTGTTAAAACTGCAAAAGCAAAAACAAAAGACTATATTATATTTGATACTGAACTTGCAGGTTTTGGGCTGAAGGTTACACCGACGGGCCGTAAAATATTTATATACCAATACCGTATTACAGGTTCCAAAAACACTCAACGATATACAATAGGCAGATATCTAGACCAAATTATTTATAACGGTAAGCCCCAAAGACTGACGGTTAATAATGCTAGAAGTATTGCTGAAGTTCTTCGAGGACAGACGAAATCAGGTATAAACCCCAATACAGAAAAAAACAAAACTGGTAAGCACTCAGTTACCGAAGCCTTAGATGAATTCGTCAGTGTTTATATACGCAAAAAACTTAAACCGAGAACTATCAAAGGATATATCACCAACATTGAAAATGTCATTAAACCTGAGCTGAAGAATAAATCTCTCTCTGATATTTCACGAAAAGATATAATAAAAATCCACAGCCATTATATTTCCACTCCATTTAAAGCTAATCATGTCCTCGCGGTTCTTTCCAAATTCTTCAACTGGTGTGAAGCAAATGATTATCGTGAAGATAATACGAACCCATGCCGACACGTCGAAAAACATAAAACCAAAGGACGCGAACGATACTTAAGCGACGCGGAAAATGACCGTTTAACTCAAGTTTTAAAAACCGCATTTCTTGAAGAAACTGAGTCAGAACACGCTATTGCAGCAATCAATCTATTGAGAACGACAGGGGCACGAAGAAATGAAATTCTAACAATGCGTTGGGAATGGGTTGACCTAGATAACAAGGTGATAAACCTTCCAGATTCAAAAACGGGAAGAAAACAAATCTATCTAAGCACTACAGCAATTCAAATTTTCAAGAGCATACCCAAGTACTTTAATAATCCTTATGTGATTGTTGGAAAAAACCAAGGTGAGCATCTGGTAAACATCCAACCCCAATGGAATCGATTAAGAACATTGGCAGGTTTGAAGGATGTTAGAATTCATGATTTGAGACACACTTTTGCCAGCGTTGCCGTAACAAATGGAATGTCGCTTCATATGGTCGGTTCCCTACTGGGCCATAAGCAACCACAAACAACTTACCGCTATGCACATCTCGCGGACGAAAAGATGAAATCAGCTACGGAAGAAATTAGTAAGTATCTAAACTTTTAATTTTTTACTCCCTCCCCCCTTGTATTTACAAAAATGAATACCAAGTAGCTCATCAAGCCAAATCATATTCTGAGAAATTTTGAATGGAATATGATGCATCGATTTAAGGCGATAAGACGTCGATGCGCCCTTTGTTATTATGAAATTGAAACTTAATAAGAAGGGCATAAACATGCCAAACATAAACACGTGTTATATGAACACAAAACAGGCTGCCGCGTATACAAATTTTGCACCAAACACTTTAGAAAAATATCGCTCTACAGGGGCTGGTAACGGGCCAAAATACCGAAAGGTAGGGCGCAAGGTTGTGTATTCACAAGCTGACTTAGACGAATGGGTCGGGCGTAAATATGAATGTACAGCCGATTACGATGAGTTCGGATAAGTGAGTATTCTGACCATCCAAGCAAACTCAATCCATTCAATTATTTCAAGCGTTATAAATAAAAGCATGAAACAGAATTGGAAACAACTTGATAGACTGTAGATGCCCAACTCTCAGGGCATCAAAAGAATGGATGGGTTCAAACTATACATCACCTATAGCAGTAACATTTGCTACGAACCTTCATAAGACTCCGATGATGGATAAGTCTATCGAGTACAAAATTAGACATGGCTTAAAAGCTATTGATTTTACTGACACTCGCACGATGAGTAAGATGCTTACTAAGAAATTCAAAACAAAACGTTTCAATCAACGTGTTATCGGATTTTTGTTTGCTGAAAATCTTGAATCAAATTTGCATTACCACGGTATTATAGATGCTAAGAATTTGGACAAAGCAGAACTATTGAAATTCTACAATCACTTCTGGAAAGAAAATTATCCCGCAGGTGATGTGCAATTTGATACTTCCTATGACCGTGAAGGTTGGAATGGTTATTCCTTAAAAAAATCTAATTTTGAGAATGCTATTTTTATACCTGAAGTTTCGACTTCTAACCTACATACATAAATTTCAAGAAGAGGAAATCTCAGGGGTTTCCACTTCATTTTATGGTTTAATTTTCAAGCAGGCTATGATGATATAAAATCAAAGCCTGTTCCATAACTATGGAAAAACACTTATTCAAAATATCAAAAATTATCTATCAAAACGCTTTATAGAAAACACTTAGAACGTAGTTCTGAAAACATATAAAATAACTTCAAATCATTTGATATAAGCTTTCAGAAATCTGAATAATTTTATCAAACATTTATGCTGCTTTCATTGAAGTAACTCTTCTAATTTTAAATTATGAGAAGACATCTATTCAAAGAATGAAACAATGAAGAAATATAAACACCCAAAATAATCATCACACGTTCAAACAATAATTCAAATAAAACTGAAATTATTAAAATTGAATATCTTGTTATTCAGAGAAATTAGAACAACCTGAAAAGATAATAATATCAGAGTAAAAAAATACTCATCTGAGTGAATAAATATAAACAACTGATGATATTTCTTTTTGTCTTAGAGACTCTTTCGAGGATAAAAATAAACTCAATTATTTTCTGAGGTCAGAGAACTATAGTTAAAATAGGTGTTAAAAAAGGTCTTTTAACATCTAGAAGAACTATTTTGATGCTTAGTGGTTCTAATTAAGCGATTTAACGCTCATACATACCGTTTCTGATGATTTATTGAAGGTTCGTCATTAAAATATTAAGAGCCTTGATGAGTGATATTAAGGGCCACAAAGTAATCTTTGATGTGACTTAGAATCATACCCATTTTTTAGTTCAAACCAACAAATTTAGATTGTAATTTGTTTTTCTAGAATTTAGATTCTGTTTATTTGGGGCTGAAATGAGTAAGTATAGAGAAACGCAACGTTTCGTTGAATCATTGAATACTTCCCTAGCTGAGTCGATAAGTGACATGGAAGATATGCAGCAGAATAATCGCATATTTTTATGTAATGTTGATTATTCTATATATCATTCTTTTTTGCATGGGGCATATGAGCGTAATCCTTCCTTAGCTGAACGAATATACGATAATATTCTTAGGACTTACAAATCCATGGACGAGAATGGGAGTGTTCAATTCATAATGACTCGAGCAACTGTTTTTGAAATGCTAAATCAAATTTTATCTGAAATTGATAGATTGGAAACTAGGTATTTAAACCAACCTAGTTTGGATGATTATAGGTCAAACATTAGAGCTTTTATTCAAAAAGAAATGATTCTCAATACTGTTGAAGCCTCGAATGAATTAATGCGTTTACATGCAATGCTCCCTAAATCTGGTCTCTCACGCAATATTCACACACTATCGAATATGTTTAGAAGTGACAAAATTAAGTCATATTATGAAGTGTTCGGTAAGCAGGAAGTCGTTGAACTGAGGCCAGACATTACTCGTCTAGCTAAACATATTGAAGACAGAGAATACCATAGAAATTACTATACTGGTAAAAAGCCAGAGAGTGAAAAAATAAATACGGTTGCTGATTGCAGAAACATGTCAACGTCAGTTCATATTACAAAACATGCGAGAATAAATCATAATGAAAAATTCTTTGCACCATATTATGGTCCACGTCACAGCGTACAAAATTATGAATTCCGAGAAGTTCATCGGACGAGGTTAGGGTTAGCGTGCCTAATTCATGCAATGAGTTCTAATGATACTATCAATGAGGCAATAAAGGCGAACTTATTTTTACTTGGTGAAGCTAATTTGTGGCATAAAATATTTGAGCGACAAAAACACCAAACTCTTGCACCCCAGTTAGTAAAAGAGGCAGAGGCGTTCATTCAGGAAAATATTCCACTCGCAAAGCAAATAAACAATAATCCTTTAAGTAACTACAGAACGATGAAAAATAATTTGGAAAAAGCTCAAGACAAAAATAAAGCAATAGAAGATGAATTAGAAAAAAACATCTCGGCAATTGAAGAAAGTGGGAGAGCGTTATTGAAACAGAGTCCAATTGACTTAGATTTTTTAGACGACCATGGCCTTAACGATAACAAGAGAGCAATGGAAGTGATAAAGAGGTTTTCTTAGCTTTTTTCTCTAACTTTCACTAGGTCTTTCAAAACGGCTTTGAAAGATTCGTTTAAAAACACCTCATGCCTCTGATTGTAAAAAATTGCTTTAAGTGATTTTTTACTTAGTAAGTAATCTGCAGAATTGTAGCCCAACAAATATATTTCGACGTATTGCTGTAGATATTTTTCTCTCGATTCTGTCATATCTTCAGAACATTGGACTAATAATTTGTCATGTAGTGTTGAGTTGATTTCAATTTTACCTTCTGAATTTGTGATTTCTGAGAAAGAATGAATGATACTTTTTTCTATACCAGATAAACTAAAATTTGTTTGGTTAAGTAACTTTAAAAAAGTAGATACTCCCTGATTTTCAATATGTAAACTAAGCTGCTTTGAAGCAATATTTGCTCCAAAGATTACCCATGTTACTGTTAGTGCACCTACAAAACTTGAAAGCACTAGAGCCCTAGTGTTTGCTGATAAGTCCACGTAATTTGTTGACAGGAAAACGAAAAAAGCAACAAATAAACAAGCAGTAACAATTACAGGTGTTTTTACGGATATACTACTTTTGGGTCCAGTATCATTCATTTCATTATTAGCAGTTATCGAACAGCGCCCTTCACTAACTTTATATCATAAACTCATAATACTCTTTTTTTGCAAAGAAGTCGCTTTAAAAATTTAACTTAGAAGCTCTATTGGAACGGTGTATTATCTTAGCGTATGCCTTACTTCTTGCTTCAATAAACAGACCGTTCCCAATCTACACGATAATCTGAAATCTCAATGCCGCGTGGCATAGAATGTCCGAGCGTAAATAAAGCTGTTTCATCATCGCCCTTTCTACGTGACGAGTAATGAAACCCAAAAATCGTAGATAATCTATTTCTCTGAAGAACTTCCCAACCATCTTCTATGAGTATTTTGTCAGCTGGTTTTTGGACGATGACGACCAAGCCAATTTTGAATGAGCCGAATCCATTTGGTTCAGGTTTGTTCATAACATTCTCTTAAGGAATGACACATTCCGACATTCCCATTCGTATTACTCCACCAACCAAAACTCCAGCTTCTTCTTCTTTAAAATCATATAACAAGCCATTTTCACCCCCCCATCAAGCCCATGATTTTCAAAGTACTATTGGAGTATTCAATACCAGTGCTGCCGCCATCTTTGGTAAGCAATACATTAAAGGGTTGGTCCATAACATTTACTGAAGCACAAACAGGGTTTGACTTTCTAAGCCTGATATCAGTTTTGCCGAATTCTGTAGAATGATTATAACATATTCTTCGTTTGGTTTTCCTACTGATATTCAAATCACCCGCGCAACTTAGTGCGCGTTCCATGATTTGTTTAGTTTCTTCATAATCTTTATTGGAAGGAGGCAAAAACAGATACCCTTCTTGGAATAGTTTCACGCCAAACTCTTGCATCATAGTTTCTTTGTTTAGGCTGTAATTATTATCTATAGTTTTTACTTCAGGAATAATTGGCGTTTTTTTAGAAGCATTTACAACGACCTTTTTTAAAGATGCTGGTTGGTTTTTAGGTTTAGTTTCAAGTTCTGATATTCGGGCAAGGTATAACCAGTTTATACATTTCGCTTTTTGGTCTTCAGATAATTGATGTTTATATGACCAGCACAAATTACCTATGTCATTCACCCAATTTCTATCATGGCTGGATGATGACTCAGCGGTCTGGGGTTGAAACAATTCAAGTTCTTTGATTCTACCCATGTAAAGCTTTTCAAGACATTCAGTTGCTTTTGTCTTGGAAAGAATATTTGAATCACAAAGCTTATCTCTCATAGCCCGCCATTCAATCTGCTTCTGATAACGTTTGGCTTGAACATTGGGAGAACCGCCAGCTGAATTATATAACTGTAACATGCGGGTATCCAAATTTTTCAACTCCGAATTTCCACAAATCATTTGTTCTACGGGTGATGGCTCTTCGTCACAGTTGACCAGTTCTACTGTTTCATAGTCAGAAGCTATACTGTCAGTAGGTGAAGCTAACTCTTCTTCAACATCCACAATCATATCAGGGCTATTTTGAGCAACTTGTTCTTCATTAGTTGTTTTAACGTTATTGGGAGCACATCCAGTTACAATTGAAAAACTAATGGGTAAAGTTAGCAAAAATGAAGAAAGTAAACGCATAAAAACACCTTAAGAAAATACCAGTGTTACTTATAGTCTACACGACGAAAGTCTAGTAAATTGTGACACATAGGCTGTAGACGATTAGTCTTCATGCCTTGAATTTACGAAGATGGATATTCGTATAAAATTTGGAGAAAAGGTAAGGCTTCGCCGTGAAGAATTAGGCCTTTCTCAAGAAGAGTTCGCATTCCAATCAGGCGTACATAGAACATATGTAAGCGGTGTTGAACGTGGTGTAAGAAATCCATCTCTAACAATGGTTGAACGAATTACAAAGGCACTGGGAATGAATTTTAGTGGTATGCTAGACGAAGAATGATGTTCACAGCTAATCAGGATAAGTGTATAGAACAAACCCGAAAACAAATTTTGCAATAACTTTATCATGTAACCACCCCATAGCCTTATTAGGGCTGAGCTGGCGCGTCCAGACGTAGTGCAATTAATATATTTAGCCTTAAGGCTGTATCGTTATTCTAATGAAGTGGCTAAAGTCTCTAATTAATTTAAAATAACCATTGCAACCTACAGTGAACATTAGCATTGTCTAAGAATGGCATTTAAGACTAGTACACCAAAACTTCCCGCTTACGAAACTCCCTATGATTTGTTTAAATCTCTAACAGGGAGAACATATGCTGACCTTATGGGGCACCAACGTGATATGTTGGAAACCTATCTAGAAGACGGCGTTGGGCGTACTGATGTAGCAATGCAATTACCAACAGGTAGTGGGAAAACTTTAGTTGGCTTGTTGATAGCGGAGTGGCGCAGGAGGAAATTTCATGAAAAAGTGGTTTATATTTGCCCCACAAAACAACTTGTAGCACAAACCAACTTAGAAGCAAAAGAACACCATAAGATTAGAACTTTAGCATTTGTAGGTTCACGAGCAAAGTATAGCCCTAAAGATAAAGCTGCATATCAAACAGGTAAAAATGTTGCGATTACTACATATAGTAGCGTGTTCAACTCTAACTCATTTTTTAACGATGCCGATGTAATAATTGTTGATGATGCTCATGCAGCTGAAAATTATATCGCAAGCATGTGGTCCATGGAAGTCAACCCAACGAAGCCTGAACACAAAACACTTCATGATGCTATTTGTCTGGTTCTTAAACCTCATATTTCGATGTCCGACCATTCAAGATTACTTGGGCTTTGGGAACGTCCTTCAGATGCTAGCTGGTATGATAAATTACCAACTGCAAAAATGTATGCAATTGAAAATGAATTATCGCAGGTAATTGCCGCTAATATTGAAGGAACAGGGCTGGAATACTCTTGGGGGTTATTGGCAGATAAAATAAAAGCTTGTCACTTGTACTTATCGTCAAAAGGAATTTTATTGCGCCCATTAATTCCTCCGACATGGTCTCTTAAGGCATTTTCAAATCCATCGCATAGAATATACATGTCAGCGACATTGGGGCGTGGTGGTGATTTAGAGCGCTTAACGGGACGCTCTAAAATTCATCGATTGCCCGTCCCGACAGAATTTCAAAGACAAGGCGTGGGACGGCGGTTTTTTATGTTCCCAGAAATGTCTTTGACACCTGATGAATCGGATAAGTTAAGGCTAAGCCTTTTAAAAATGACTAGTCGGGGAGTAATTATAACTCCCGATAAAGCCAGTGCTGATGGCATTGCTCAGGCCGTAGAAGATAATCTACCTTCCAAACAAATATTTTCGGCTAGAGATATAGAAAGTTCTAAAGTTGACTTTGTGAATAACCCAGATGCTGTTGTCATAATGGCGAACCGTTACGATGGAGTCGACTTTCCAAAAGATGATAGCAGGTTACTTTGTGTTGATGGCCTACCAAGTGCAATGAACGCGCAGGAAAAATTTATCATGACTAGAATGGGCGCAACCGTGATATTTAATGAACGAATACAAACACGGGTTTTACAAGCAATAGGTCGCTGCACTCGCTCGTTACAAGACTATTCAGGCGTATTTGTTACGGGTCAGCATTTGCAAAACCAACTGACCAATATTAAATTAACGGGATATTACACCCCAGAACTTCAAGCTGAAATAGCTTTTGGAATTGAGCAATCACATGGAGTATCAGCACAAACCTTCATTGATAATTTCAAAATATTTCTTTCTCATGATGAAGTTTGGGAAAGTGCAAATGCAGAAATTATTGCCAATACTCAAATTCTAGAAAAAATTCCTTTCCCAGCACTTGATGCATTGCAAAAAATTGTATCTGATGAAGTCGAATACCAAAAAGCAATGTGGCAAGGTAACTACCCGCTAGCGCTGGAAGCTGCTAAAAAAGTAATTACAGGTATTCTCAATGGGTCTGACTTACGGGGGTATAGAGCCTTATGGCACTATCTGGCAGGAAGCGCGGCATTTCTATCATCCAAAACACTCGGTAATAGTTATGAAGCTATAGCTAGAGAGCATTTTTCGGAAGCACAAAAGGCCGCTAACTTAATACCTTGGTTTGCAGAAATGATGACCATAGGAATTGGTGCTGATATGGAAAAATTGCCTTCAAATGATGACGCAACGCAAATCGAAAAAATCGAAGGACTACTACTTAGTTTAGGCACAACTCATGATGCCAAGTATGTGAAATTTGAAAAACAGATTTTAGATGGTTTAAATAGTGAGACTGAATTTGAAAATGCACATAAACTATTGGGTGAAGCATTAGGTTTTGACTGTGGGAAAGTGGAAACATCTGGTTCTCCTGACCCGTGGTGGATGGCCACAAATTTTTGTTTCGTATTTGAAGACCATGCTAATTCAAAACCGACTGGTGTATTAACAGTTACAAAGTCCCGACAAGCAAGTTCGCACCCGAACTGGATGCGTGACAACGTTAAAGATTGCTCAGGAAAAGAAATGATTGCTGTTCTAATTAGTCCTGTCTCTAAAGTTGATGAAGGTGGGCACCCGCATCTAAAGGAAGTTTTTTATTGGAACTTAGAAGACTTTAAAACTTGGGCCCAAAACGCACTCTCAGTAATTAGACAGCTAAGGGGTAGCCTCAGCAATTCAGGAGACCTAGTTTGGAGGGCTGAGGCCATTAAATTGTTATCTGAAAATTCTATGACAGCCACCAAAATTTCCCAAAGTATAAAGTCAATATCTGCGTATGATGCTTTGACACCTGTGTACTACGATAAAGACAAGAATAACTCTAAATAATGAGCGATAGATTTTGTTTTCTTAACAAACGTGAAGACGTATTGCCTTTTGTAAAGGCTATACAAAAAGCAGCCGATGAAGAACGAAATGCCTTGGGTTTTTTAGTCCCAGATGCATATAAATCTGGAGCATATCAACAAAAAATAATTGTAGCCCTTACTGCAGGAGAAAACTCTCAATACGTAGGGCACATCTTTTTCGGAGGCGTATATCCACATGCGAGAGTCTTTCAAACCGTTGTTGATAAAAAACATAGACAATCGGGCTTAGCATCACTTCTTATGAATGAGTTTATTTCTCTTTTAGAAAGACGTTATTATTCAACAGTTTCAGCTAAAGTGGCTCAAGACTTAGATATTGCAAACCATTTTTATGAAAAACATGACTTTAAAAAGGTACGTGTAATTAAGGGTGGCAAATCAAAAGGTCGTCTTATTAATATACGTGCGAAGCTTCTAAATACGCCATCGCTTTTTAATTGGGAACGTCAACCTCAAATTATTACAGACCTCTCATTACAAGCACAATCTTATAACATTTCACCACAATACTTGATTGACCTAAATGTCATTTTCGATGTTGTTCATAAAAGAGCGAGAGAAGAAGAAGCTGGTATCTTAATGAAAGCCAGCTTCCAAAATTTAATTAGGGTTTCAGTTAGTGAAGAATTGATTTCAGAACTAGAAAGAAACACTAAAGGGAGAGATAGTGACCCTATTCTTGAAATGGCCAAAAATTTTTGGCGATTGGCAAATCCTCCAGAAAACAAGGTTAAAGAAATTCTAGAAGATATTGGTCCAGTTATCTTTCCTAATCGATATAATAGAGGAAAATTATCAACTCAAGATAGGTCAGATATAATTCACCTTGCAACAGCAATTCATCATCATGTTACGGGTTTCGTGACAAGTGAGAATGCCATTTTAGCAGCTGGCCCATATCTTCGTCTGAATTATAAAATTGACGTATTAAGCCTTTATGACGTTCAGCAACTCGTTGAAGATATTCCTGATGCACCTTCAGATGACTTTAGTGCCTTAAAACTATCACTAACAACATTAGATGGCTCTCAATGTAAGGAGATACTACAAAAAGAAAAACTGCCAAATGAAGCTAACCCACCACTTGAAGCAGTTAGACAAAAACAGGTTCGCGCAATGCTTGCGGTCAACGAGAATGATGAAATAATAGCTTTTGCATGGTGGACTATTTTGACTGGACCAACACCTCAAAACCGCGCCTATTTATTCGTAAAGACTGGCGGTCCTCATGATGCCCTAATCTTTGACTCGATATGCGGGAAGATATCAAGGCAGTGCAGTGCCGTGCATACCTCAACTGTAGAAATGGTATTAAAGGCAACTATCCCCGACCAGACTAAACATCTTGAACGAAATGGTTTCATTCCATCTGGTACAAGCTTTCCTCATGGAGAACTTTTTAAGAAAGTTTGTGTTGGTGACGCACTTCATAAACACAATTGGAGTAGAAAAAAGCTCACAATTTCAAAAATTACTAATGGTACGATGTTGGACGGTGACGAGCCTGTGTTTAGTAACGGCAATATGCTTGGTATAACAAATTCACAAGGTGATGCTCAAGAAATATCATTAACAGACTTAGAGCGTCTTTTATATCCCACACTTATAGTGTCATCTGATACACAAGCTGTAATATCTCCTATCAAGAAGTCATATGCTGATGACTTATTTGGAATAAGAAAAAAACAGTTTTCATTTTTGGATAATCCAGAAGCAGTTTTAAGACGTCAAAGAGTATACTTCTGCAAACCAGCCGCGAAAACATGTTTCAAAAAAGGGCATGTTATTTTCTTCTATGAATCAGGAAGTAATGGGGGGCGTTCTGCAATAATTGCGGCAGGCCGTGTGATTGAATGTAATGTTGCTTTTGTGAATGAAATGGATGATAGCCTTTTGCGCCTTGGAGTAATCGACCGAAATATGCTTTCAAAGGGCTCAATCAGTGGGAAGAAAACCGTGGTATTCTTTGAAAACATCATGCTTTTTAAACGGCCTGTAGGTCACAAACAACTTATAGAATTAGGGTGTGACAACGGTTCTAATTTTATATCATCTCAGAATATTACAAGTGAACAAGCCATCAATGTTTTAATGACGGGTATGTCGTAATGACTAATACAGTTGATATTTTGATATCTGTTGAAAACAGGCATATCCAAAATATGTTAAAAGGCGTGAAAACAATAGAACTTCGCCGCAGACCAATACGGATTCCAAAGGGAAGTAGGGTCTGGTTGTATGCTAAAATTCCAGAAGGTAAAATTTGCGCGTGTGGCATTGTACGGAGTATTGTTGAAGATACTCCAGAAATGATTTGGAAAAATTACGGGGATGTTTCAGGCTTACAAAAAAGTGAATTCCAAAATTACTTTTCAAATTCAAAAAACGCTTGCGCTATCCTATTTGAAAGCGTTGTTCCTTTGAAGTATTCAATATCCTTAAATGAAATGCGGAAGAATGTAGAAGGTTTTCACCCACCACAATTTTTTAAATTTTTGCAAGTGGACAGTTCTGAACTCAAATTGTTGGAAAACAAGCAAACAGCTGCGTAGTAGCAACGAAGTATAAAGAATGGGGTTAAAATTGGACGACCTAGTATTGAACAAACATCAAGGCAAAAAACCTTCAATCCGCGAACTTGAGTCGTTGTTTGTAAACAACCACAGTCTTTCTATTTTAGAGGCACATTTAAATCGCTTTAATCCTATCAGGATTATGAAAATGGAGCGAATGGAAATTCGTCATTCTAGTATTTTAGGTTGGTTGATGAATCCTGTAGAAACCCACGGCTTAGGTGATGAATTTCTAAAGGCTTTTCTATCTGAAGCTTTTCGTGGAAACTCTATCAAGGGTATGCCCTCTGCGTTAGATGTAAAGAAAGCAGATTTATCTAAATCCGATATCCGTGTTGAGTGGAACAATCTGGATATATTTGTATTTTGTCCACGACCTGAAGGAAACTGGGCCTTTGTTATAGAGAATAAATTTGATTCCACTCAAAGTGATGGTCAGTTAAAAAAGTATAGAGAAAAGCTTGCAAAACACTTTGTCGAAAATGGTAAAGCCGCAAACTCTCTAGGCGTTTTCCTTACGTTATGGGACGAGCCGCCTGACGACCCAGAGTACGTATGCATCAACTATGAGACTGTATTTGAAATATTGAAGAATATAGTTGAACTAAAAAAAGGACAGGTGGGCGCTGAAGTTTTAGTTTTTTTAGAACACTACTTAGATGTAATTGGGGAGGCCACAGAAATGAACGACGAACAGGATGAAATGGAGCAACTTGCTCTTGAGTTATATCGAGAGCATCGAAAAGCAATTGATTTTATTGTTGAGTATGGAACTAGAACTGACTTTGGATTTGCAATTGAAAATTTGGTAGGTGACACAACCAAGTACTGTGATGAATTTTCAGTTGGTCAAAGAAAGTTTACTTTTTTTGGGAAATGGAATGATTATTTCAGCTTCTTACCTTCAAGCTGGTACAAGGGATTCGGAAGTGGTGATTACGACTTTTCTCTAACGAAGGCTTGGTGGGAAGACTTGCCTTTAATTTGTTGGATGAAATTAGAAACCACTGAAAAAGGTGGCATCTTGCGGCTTTATGCTGAAGTGGGGCCGTTAAAAAATCACGAAATCAGAACCTCTCTGATTGAGAAAATTGGAAGTATAAAGAGTAAAAAAATAGGATTTTCGGCAAAAGCAATTAACGAAAAAAGCAAGTATTCCAGATTTTTTAAACAAAATGTACGTAAAATAGAAGATGTAAATGATTCAGAAAAAATGTCTGAAATGATGGCTTCATTGTTACAGGATTTCGAGAGTGAAATTAAAGCTATTGAGAAACTTGAAATCATCAAAAATGGTAAAGACTTAGGAAAAAAGACAAAAAAGTGATTGCTTAGATGTTCTGTCAAAAAGGTATTCTCTACCTTATCCACACCAAATATGATTATAGGACTAAAATCCTAGTTGACTAATGTTCTTTATTTGTTCTTACTCAGTCGTCCTTACTCATGGACGATTAAACAGTGCGAAAACCTACCACAATAGAATGGTTGTATCTCGATTTTGACGGCTTCTTTGCCAGTGTCGAACAGCAAGCAAGACCTGCGCTTCGTGGGAAACCAATCGGTATTGTTCCTTTTGATGGAGCCGTACACACGGTTGTTATTGCGTGTTCAAAAGAGGCTAAGGCAAAAGGCGTTAAAAACGTCATGCGGTTAGGGGACGCAAAGAAGATATGTCCTGAACTTATTCTTGTCCCACAAACACCAGACCTTTTACCGCCGCGCTCATAATGCTTTATTGGCCGAAATTAACAGCGTCATTCCTGTCGATGCTATTAAATCTATTGATGAGCTATGTTGTAAGCTAGACAATAAAGACATTGCCGACCCTCATAAAACTGCACGTGATATTAAGTCTGCTATTGCTGAGGGCGTTGGTCCACATATCACTTGTTCCATTGGGTTCGCAGCCAATCGACATCTCGCCAAGATAGCTTGTAAAATGGATAAGCCTGATGGAGTCACAATCTGGCATCCTCAAGATATGCCATCGCCATTATATGACCTCACATTTGAAGATATAGCAGGTATCGGTGGCCGTATGGAAAAACGTCTCATGGCTGCGGGCATATATAACCTGAAGTCATTACTCGACACACAGCCAAAACAAATGCGTAAACTTTGGCGGAGTGTTACAGGTGAACGG
>JALZUE010000069.1 GCA_023301705.1 Alteromonadaceae bacterium
AAAAAAACCGCTAATTGAAAGGTTAGCGGTTTTTTGATAATGAATAACTTTTATTTTTTATCCTAAATCCGTATTAATATCTATGTTCTTTTATTTCGCCAAAACAAATTTTTCACTTTTAAATATTCTTACGGGGTTACCGCGTTCTACTTCCCTGTGTTGCTGCCAGCGAGCTTTTTCTTGCTGTGTCATTTGCTCTAATTTAGACTCCTCTAATTTTTGAAACAATAAAACCCTAGCTAAGCGTTTATTCGCATGTTGGCTTCGCTCACTTTCAACACGTACGGAAAGACCTGTTTCTGTATGAGTAGCTCTTACAGCTGAGTCAGTGGTATTAACGTGTTGACCACCAGCGCCAGACGCTCGACATGTTTTAAATGTTACACCTTTATCTAGTTGGGTTTCATTTATTTCATACATTTGACCACTGAAATACCAATTTTTTCGTTTATGTTTTGGCCTATATTGGCTTTGACAAACCCATAACATAGCACCTTGCCATGACTGTGCTAATTGCTTAGCTAAACTTGTTTTAGGCGAATCAAGTTGTAAAAGGGCTGATTTAAAGCAATCTCGCTCTTTCAATTCAATAGCTTCCATAACATTTAACTTTATGCCTTCTTCTCGGCATTGCTTTTCAATTGTTCTTAACGCTAAGCCGAGAGCTTGACTACATTCAACAGGCCCTTGTCCTGCAGATAATTGTAGTAATATCATGATGAACAATCTCCATTTGTTTTAAAGGTTAAAACGGGGCGTAACTTGGCTATAACCTCTATTAACCCGGCATCAACCATATCGCTGATAACTGTTTCACATTTTTTGTATGCTTGTGGCGCTTCGTCATATAAGAGCTCTTTGTTACCACAAACTACACGACTACCTAGTGCCGTTCGGTATAAATCTTCTCGTTTATATTTATGCCCTAATCGACCATGGCACTCACCACGTTTCCACTTTCTACCAGCTCCATGCGCTAGTGAAAATAAACTCGTATTAAGGTTGTTAGTATTTAATTGGTTATCAGATTTTTCGTCCAACGTAATAGGTTTTACTAAATAGCTGTAATCACCACGTGAACCAGGAATAACAACATAGCCTTTGTCACTTGGTGTTGCGCCTTTTCTGTGTAACCAACCATTACAACCATCAATATTTTTTGCTGAAACTAAGTTGTGATTAATGTCTAATGCGCAGTTACCATTTGCTCTGATCGCTTCTAGAAAACGCTTTGCAATTAGTTCTCTATTTAATTCAGCCCAACGAACGGCTTCATCATGTTTTGCTATGTAATCTTGAAAGCCTTCATCATCAATGTGTAAGCCGTCATGATTATGTTTAGTAATATGTTCAACTAAAATAGATTGACCTAAACCTCTAGATCCTGAGTGAATAAGAAGCTGTAAATGCTTTTTATTAATCCCTAATTCATCAAGTGTTATTTGGTCGTAAACTTCGTCAATGGCCTGAAATTCAGCGAAATGATTTCCACCACCAATAGTACCTAAAGCACGGTCGTAGCTTTTAGTTGTAATATCTTTGTCATACTTTCGCTCGTTAATAATTGAAGACCAACTCTCATCTAATGGCTCTTCAACGTTCTTGAACTTTGTGGCAAGTTTATCTAAATTTACCTTCGATACTTTCGCTGAGGTTTGCCATAACGACATACCACAGCCAATATCATTACCTACAAGGGCTGGATATATTTTGTTTGTTGTAAAGAATGCAGCCCCGATTGGGTAACCTCTTCCAGGGTGTAAATCAGGCATACCGGCAACGCGGTGCATACCTGCTAATTTTGATGTTTTTATCAACTGATCTATTGCTAGCCCTTCAATCCAAGTTTCTTTGGATGCAATGAGGCTAACTTTATCAGTAATTTTTTGGACGGATTTGTCCATAATACCAATTCCTTTTTCTTTATAGAAAAATGAGGATTTAAAACGTAATACGTATTGGCAGGTCTGGATTTCTTGAGAAATAAAACGAAGGAAATTTTAAACAAATAACTTTAATAGTTTAGGTTTAAAGTGTTTAGGCTTTCTTGATTTAACGAGACATGGCTAAACAAGGTATTTCTTATCGGATAAGACCTGCAAAGAATGTTGATGTAATTGTCATAATATTATCTCCTTTACAGTTATTTGATGAATTCACCTATTCATTATGAATAGGTGATTAATTGAACGAGCGCATGTTAATCAATCAATAAAGACAAAGCAATAAGTATTTTTTTTATCTTGATACTTATTGCTTATTTACATAACTAATTACGCTTTTAACAACGAGATAAAAAAGCTCATTTCTAACGCTTTTTCTTTTAAACTTTTAAAACGACCTGATGCGCCGCCATGGCCTGCGTCCATGTCTGTTTTAAATAATAATACGTTATCGTCGGTTTTATATTCGCGCATTTTTGCTACCCATTTCATCGGCTCAAAGTATTGTACTTGCGAGTCATGCAAGCCTGTAGTCACTAATATATTCGGGTAGGCTTGTGCGCTAATGTTATCAATGGGCGAGTAAGATAATATGCTTTGGTAAGCCTCTAACTCGTTAGGGTTGCCCCATTCGTCGTATTCATTGGTGGTTAACGGTATGCTTTCATCAAGCATGGTGGTGAGTACGTCTAAAAAAGGTACGTGTACGCCAACGCCTAAGTATAAATCAGGTGCTTGGTTTACTACTGCGCCCATTAATAATCCTCCGGCACTACCACCTGATGCAAATATTTTGTTTTTAGCACCGTAACCTTGTGTTACTAATGCGTTGGTTACGTCAATAAAGTCGTTAAATGAATTATTCTTATTCTCCATTTTTCCGGCTTCGTACCAATGGCGACCTAGCATTTCACTACCACGTACATGAGCGATTACGTAAACAAAACCTCGGTCGAGTAAACTTAATGTTTGGCTAGAAAAACTAGGGTCTATAGTAATTCCATAAGCGCCATAGCCATATTGTAGTAGTGGGTTGGTGCCGTCTTTGTTAAATAAATTGCTACGATACACAAGTGAAACAGGTACTTCTACGCCATCACGTGCGGTAATAAATAGTCGTTCTGATTGATAATCGCTTTTGTTAAATTCACCTAATACTTTTTGTTGTTTAAGCAGTTTACGTTCACCTGTGTTTAGATCAAATTCAAACAATGAACCGGGTGTGGTTAGGCTTGAATAGTATAATCGTGCGGTAGTGCTTTCTGGCTCTGGGTTATCACCTAGACAAGCAAAGTAGCAGGGGTCGTCAAACGATAACGGGTAATGTTGCCCTGCATTTTCACCGTGAGTGGTGTGAACAATAAAGCGAATTTGGCCGTTTTCACGTTCGGTAATGACAATGAAGTTATGAAAAAGCTCAATGCCTTCGAGTAATACGTTTTCACGGTGAAGAACTAGTTCTTGCCATTGGTTAATGTCATGCACTTGATCAATCGCTACTTTCATCAATTTGAAGTTTTTAGCGTTAAGGTTACTCACTATGTAATAGTGTTCGCCCATTTTGTCTGCATGGTATTCATGTGCTTCTTGATAGGCAAAAAGTTCATTAAATTCACCCGTTGGGTTATCAGCATTTAATGACAAATAGTGTGTTGATTCTGTTGCGTGCAAGCAAATGTATATTTGCGTGTCGTCGCGGCTTTTATCTAGGCTCATGTAAAAGCT
>JALZUE010000070.1 GCA_023301705.1 Alteromonadaceae bacterium
AATTCGTAAAGATACACTATATAACGGTGCGCTCGTTACATTTACTGAAGAATCAATTAGTCGATTTTTAGGGCGTTATGGCTATGCATACCCAACAGTAACGACTATTCCAGAAATTAATGACGAAGATAATACGGTAAAACTGACTATTTCAGTAAATCCGGGAAAGCGTATATATGTAAATCGTATAAATATTGCAGGTAATACAGTAACTTCTGAAGAGGTTTTTCGTCGAGAGTTTAGACAGTTTGAGGGCGCATGGTTATCAAATAGTTTAGTTGAACGCTCTAAAACACGACTACAACGTTTACCGTATGTTGCTTCTGTAGATTTTGAAACTAAGCAATTACCTGAATCTGATGACTTGGTTGATATCGACTTTGATATTGCAGAACAATCTTCAGGTTCATTCAATGCTGGTATTGGGTTTGGCTCAACAACAAAAATTAGTTTAAATGCGGGTATACAGCAAAATAACTTTCTAGGTACGGGTAATCAGTTAGCTTTTAATATTAATACCGTAAGTTTCTCTCAAAGTGTCACACTTTCATACACTGACCCATTCTTTACTGTTGATGGCGTTTCATTAGGTGGTAATCTTAACTTTACTGAGTTTGATGCAGGTAGTGCAAACTTAACTCAGTTTAATAATCAAAGTTATGGTGCTGGTCTAACGTGGGGCTTTCCTATTAATGAAACAACCAGAATTACAATTGGTGGTGCCTATCGTCATAGTGGTATTAGTCAAATAAGAACATACGAGCAAATACAACCGTTTTTTGATACCTTTTCTGAGTTGCAAAATAATGATACAGGTTTAGAGTTTGATAATTTCGAATTTAATTTGGGTATTTCTCGTTCAACATTGAACCGAGGCACATTCCCTACGTCAGGCTCTAGACAATCACTTGCGTTTAAAATAACCACTCCTAATTCAGATCTACAGTACTTTACTGTTGATTTAGATGCTAAATGGTATTTTCCATTAACTAAAAGTCAACGATGGACTGTACTTGCACGTTTAGAGGGTGGCTACGGTAATGGTTATGGCACTTTCCAAGGTAATGACCAAGTATTGCCATTTTTTGAAAACTTTAGAGCAGGTGGTAACGACAGTTTACGTGGCTTTGAAACTAATATTATTGGTCCTAGACCTATATTTAGAACAGCATCATTAATTGAAGGTGTGTCTAACCCACTTGAAACTGGATCTGTTGTTGCTGCAGGTATAGACCAAGATTTAATTGAACCAACAGACAATTTGCGCTCGGTTGGTGGTAACGCCAAACTATTAGGTGGCGTAGAGTTAATATTTCCTGTACCTTTTTTACCAGAAGGGTTTGAAAATTCGGTAAGAACCAGTGTATTCTTAGATGTAGGTAATGTTTGGGATACAGAATTTGATCTTGACGACTTTAGAGATTTAGCAGAAGATCAGTTTAACTTAATTGATGATTATTCTGATATTGGAAGATACCGCAGTTCTGTAGGTCTATCTGTACAATGGTTATCGCCTATGGGCCCATTGTTATTTAGTTTTGCAAAACCACTTAAAAAGGAAGATAGTGACGACACTAGTTTCTTTAGTTTTAACATCGGAAGCACGTTCTAATTATAAATAAGTGTCCGTTTTAGTTTTAGGAGAAAACATTGAAAAAATTTATTAAGTCTATGGTATTTACTGTAGCAGCATCAACAACATTAATGGCTGCAACTGTATCAGCAGAGCAAAAGATTGGTATTGTTGATATTCAAGGTGTAATGCAACAGTTACCGCAAACAGCTAAAATGGTAGAATCATTACAAGCAGAATTCAAAGATGCCGGTGATGCAATCAAAAAACTTGAAGATGATATTAAATACAATCAAGAAAAGAAAGCTCGTGATTCTGCATTAATGACGCAACAAGAAATTTCTGCTTTAGATAACAAGTTAGCTGGCTTAATTGCAACTTATCGTGAGCAAGGACAAGCGTTGCAACAAAAATCTCAAGCACGCCAAAATGAAGAATCAACTAAAGTCTTAGCATTAGTGAAACAAGCAATTGATAACATTGCTTCAAAAGAAGATTTTGATATGGTTGTTCGTTCAGAAACAGTGGTATTCGCTTTACCAAAATACGATATTTCTAAACAAGTTGTAGAGCAAGTAAGTAAAATAAAATAATGTCTATCAATTTTACATTAAGTGAAATTGCAGAAAAAATTGGGGCTACTGTATTAGGTGATGAAAATCATCTTGTCAGTAGCCTTGCTACATTAGCTTCTGCAAAAAATCACCAGATCGCATTCCTAGCGAATGCTAAATATAAAAGCCAATTAAACAATACCAATGCTGGCGCAGTAATAGTATCTCCAGAAAGTACTGATGCGTTTACAGGAAATATGTTGGTAATGAAAAACCCTTATTTAGGTTTCGCATTAACCGCTCAGTTACTTGATAACACACCTAAATCAGCCGAGAACATACATTCTTCTGCCGTTATTGCTGATTGTGTTCATCTAGGTGAAAACGTTAGTATTGGTGCTAATGCCGTTATTGAAACTGGTGTAGTACTTGGTAACAATGTTTCTATTGGCGCGAATTGCTTTATTGGTAAAGAAGCTATAATTGGTGAAAATACTCAACTCTGGTCAAATGTCAGTATTTACCATCGTGTTGAACTGGGTAAAAGTGTACTTGTTCAATCAAACACTGTGATTGGTTCTGACGGCTTTGGTTATGCTAATGAGAAAGGTAATTGGCTTAAGATCCCTCAGTTAGGCACAGTTATTATTGGTGATAATGTTGAGATTGGCGCTTGTACCACCATTGATCGTGGTGCATTAGATAACACAGAAATTCATGACGGTGTTATTATCGATAACCAAGTGCAAATAGCACATAATGTCATTGTCGGTAAGCATAGTGCACTAGCTGGCGGTAGCGCTATTGCTGGTAGCACAACGCTCGGTAGTTACTGTGTATTAGGTGGTAATGTTGGTGTCTCTGGTCACTTAACTATTACAGATAAAACCACGATAACCGCAGACACTATGGTCATTCAGTCGATTAAAGAGCCAGGCTTATATTCATCAGGAATGCCGGCAATGAAAAATCGTGATTGGCTTAAAAACAATGTTCGAATCAATAAATTAGAGCAATTAAATAAGCAAGTAAAAGTATTACAAAAACAAGTAGATGCGTTGAATAAAGCTAATTAATTGGTTTATTATTCATATATAAAGTTTATCTGTAATTTAATTGCTTTGCATTATGTTATTTTATAGTAAAATAGATTTATTGATGTATTTTAAAGTTTTTAGTTAAAAAGGAATGTTGAGTTGGATAGAGTTAAAAATGTTATTAATGTTGAAGAAGTCAAAGCATTAATCCCTCATAGATATCCTATGTTATTAATTGATCGTGTTTTAGATTTTGAAGCTGGCGATTGGCTGCATGCAATTAAAAATGTATCAATTAATGAACCTATTTTTACGGGGCATTTTCCAGAGTTAGCTATTTTTCCTGGTGTTTTAATTCTTGAAGCGATGGCTCAAGCAACTGGTATTTTAGGTTTTAAAACATCTGAAGTAAAAAATGATGATGAATTATATTTATTTGCTTCTATTGATAATGCGAAATTTAAAAAACCAGTAGTTCCTGGTGACACATTACATTTACATGTGAAGTTTATTAAAGAACGTCGTGGTATGTGGAAATTTTATGGTGAAGCTAAGGTAGATGGCCATATAGTTTGTACTGCAGATCTTATGTGTGCAAGAAGAGTATTATAGTTTGATTAGTGAGCAAGCCTTTATAGACCCAACGGCTAAAATTGGTAAAAATGTGACTATTGGTCCTTTTTGTTATATTGGTAAGGATGTTGTTATTGGTGATAACTGTGAATTAACCTCACATGTTGTTATTAAAGGCCCGACAACCATTGGTAAAGGCAACCGATTTTTTCAGTTTGCGTCTATTGGAGAAGAGTGCCAAGACTTAAAGTATAACAATGAGCCGACACAACTTGTTATTGGTGATAATAATACTTTTCGTGAGTCTTGTACTATTCACCGAGGTACAATTCAAGACAATAGTTTAACGCAAATAGGTTCAAACAACTTATTTATGGCATATACGCATGTTGCTCATGATTGTATGGTTGGTTCAGATTGTATTATGGCAAATAATGCTTCCATTGCTGGTCATGTGCATGTAGGTGACTGGGCCATTTTAGGTGGTATGTCAGGGGTTCATCAGTTTTGTCATGTTGGTGCTCATAGTTTTGTTGCTGCAACATCGTTAGTGCTTAAAGATATTCCACCTTATGTGATGGCGTCTGGAAATACTGCGAAACCTTATGGTTTAAATGCTGAAGGTTTGAAGCGAAGAGGCTTTGATAAAGCATTAATTACAGAAATAAAACGTGCTTATAAAGTTGTATTTCGTCAAGGGCATTCAATTGAAGAAGCTGTTGAATTATTAGCAGAAAAGTCAGCCGAACACGAAGAAATACAACTGTTTAGTGACTTTATTGGTGCATCTAGTCGTGGCATTATTCGTTAAGAATGGTTGCAATAGTGACATCAAATAATACTTCTGTACCTATTTTCGCTATTGTTGTTGGTGAACACTCAGGCGATACACTTGGAGCTGGCTTAATGTCAGCTTTATTACGATTACACCCTAATGCTAAATTTATTGGTATTGGCGGCCCTAAAATGAATGCTCTAGGCTTTGAAAGTCTATTCGCCATGGATGAACTCTCTGTCATGGGTATTGTTGAAGTACTTGGGCGCATTCGTCGTTTACTGTTTATTCGAAGAACCTTAGTTTCATATTTTAGTGAACACCAACCTGACGTTTTTATAGGTATAGATGCCCCTGATTTTAATTTAACGTTAGAAGAAAAATTAAAAACTGTTGGTATAAAAACGGTTCAATATGTTAGCCCTTCAGTATGGGCGTGGCGTGAAAAACGTATTTTTAAAATAGCAAAAGCCACTAACATGGTATTGTCTTTATTACCTTTTGAAAAAGCGTTTTATGACAAATATCAAGTGCCTTGTACCTTTGTTGGTCATACCTTAGCAGACGATATCCCGCTTGTTTCAAATAAAGTTGCCGCACGTACATTACTCTCATTGCCTCAAGAAGCTAAAGTACTCGCTATTATGCCAGGTAGTCGCGGTGGTGAACTATCTCGTTTAGTTGAACCATTTTTAAATACAGCTAAAAAGCTATATAAAAATGATAGTGAATTGAAGTTTGTTGCGCCAATGGTGTCAGAGAAGCGTAAGCAACAATTTATTGAATTACAATCAAGTATAGCGCCTGAATTACCTGTCACTATTTTTGTTGATAAAACACAAACTGTTATGGCTGCTGCTGATTGTTTGCTAATTGCTTCAGGTACTGTAACGCTTGAAGCTGCATTAATAAAGCGCCCTATGGTTGTTGCGTATAAAGTTAATTGGTTGACCTATCAGTTAGCAAAAAGAATGATGAAGATACAATGGTTTTCTCTGCCAAACTTATTAGCTAATAAAGAACTTCTACCTGAACTAATTCAATTAAACGTTGATGTAGAACATATATACCCATTGATTCATGAGCGCTTATATCAAGACCAATCTCATTTAATTAATGAGTTTATGCAAATACATAAAATGTTAAAGCTTGATGCAAGTACAAAGTCTGCTGAAGCTATCACAGCGTTATTACCGAAGTAAGCACCAACAACAAACAGTTAACTCATTTTCGTATATTAAGGTTTACATTATGCCCAGCAAGAAACCACTACCTGATTTTGTCTACCCGGTTGCTTATTGTATTGCTGGCGTCGACGAAGTAGGGCGGGGGCCTTTGGTAGGTGATGTTGTCACCGCTGCAGTGATACTTGATCCTGAACACCCAATTGAAGGGTTAGCCGACTCTAAAAAATTATCCGAAAAAAAACGTAATATATTGGTTGGCGAAATAAAAAAATACGCTATAGCATGGGCTATTGGCAGAGCAACGCCTGAAGAAATTGATACTTTAAATATTTTGCATGCAACCATGTTAGCTATGCAGCGAGCAGTAGCTGGCTTATCAGTAGCGCCAGATTATGTATTGGTTGATGGTAACCGAACGCCAAAGTTTGCTATGCCTAGTCAAGCGATTATTCAAGGTGATGGCCGTGTTGCTGAAATTAGTGCTGCGTCAATTGTTGCAAAGGTTGCGCGTGACGAAGATATGGTCGCGCTTGATAAACACTACCCCGAATATGGCTTTGCTGCTCATAAAGGTTATCCAACTAAGTTACATTTAGGAAAAATTCAAGAACTTGGTGTATTAGAGAATTATCGAAAAAGTTTTAAACCCGTTGCTAAAGTACTTGCCCAGCAAGTGCCTGCTAATTCATTTAATCAAATGAGAAAATAAATGTCGTCACCTTTAACTGAAATAACGGATGCCACTGTTGAAGGCGAAATAGTTGTCAATACACCTCCTAAATTTATTCATTTACGTGTACATAGTGATTTTTCGCTATGTGATGGTTTAAAAAAAGTTAAACCAATTATTGTTAAGACGGTTGACCTTAATATGCCGGCAATCGCATTAACTGATCAAACCAACCTTTGTGGCTTAGTGAAGTTTTACCACGCAGCGCATGGTGCAGGTATTAAACCGCTTATTGGTAGTGATTTTTGGGTTCAAAGTGACGAGCTTGATGATGAGCTTTCACGTTTAGTGATTATTGCCAGCAATAATACTGGCTATAAAAATTTAACCGAGCTTATTTCTAAAGCTTATCTACGTGGTTCAGTACAATATAAACCTGTTATTGATAAACAGTGGCTGGTAGAACATGCCAGTGGTCTTATTCTTTTATCGGGTGCAAGAGAAGGTGATATTGGTAAAGCATTAATCAAGGGCAATCAAGAACTCGCTCAGCAAATGTTAAGCTTTTATCAAACATACTTTGCTCATCATTTTTATATTGAACTTATACGTACAGGGCGACAAGACGAAGAAAACTACCTTCATTTAGCGGTTGAGTTTGCCGCTAATCATCAGTTACCTGTGGTTGCCACAAATGAAGTGATGTTTCTATCGCCTGATGATTTTGATGCTCATGAAATACGTGTTGCAATTCACGATGGTTACACGCTTGATGATAAACGCAGACCAAAGCGTTATAGCGCACAACAGTATTTACGTAGCGAAGCTGAAATGCTTGAACTTTTTTCTGATATTCCAGAAGCATTAGAAAATACCGTTGAAATAGCTAAACGCTGTAACGTGACTGTACGTTTAGGCGAATACTTCTTACCTGACTTTCCAACGGAAGGTTTAGCCATTAATGATTACTTTATTAAAGTATCTAAAGAGGGTTTAGAAGAACGCTTAAACTTTTTATTTGATAAAAACTCACCTGATTTCGCCGAAAAACGTAAACCTTATGATGAACGTTTAGATATTGAATTAAACGTTATTAATAATATGGGTTTTCCAGGGTATTTCCTTATCGTAATGGAGTTTATTCAGTGGAGTAAAGATAACAATATTCCGGTTGGGCCAGGTCGTGGTTCTGGTGCTGGTTCATTGGTGGCTTATGCTCAGAATATTACAGATTTAGATCCACTTGAATTTGACTTACTTTTCGAGCGTTTCTTAAATCCTGAACGTGTTTCTATGCCTGATTTCGATATTGATTTTTGCATGGACAGACGTGATGAAGTGATTGATCACGTTGCTGAATTATATGGTCGAGATGCGGTATCTCAAATTATCACGTTTGGTACTATGGCTGCAAAAGCGGTTATTCGTGATGTAGGTCGTGTACTTGGCCATCCTTATGGTTTTGTTGATCGTATTTCTAAACTAATACCAGGCGACCCAGGTATGACATTGGCGAAAGCCTTTGAGGAAGAGCCGCGTTTACAAGAGTCTTATGATCAAGACTCAGATGTAAAAGACTTAATTGATATGTGTCGTATCTTAGAAGGTACCACACGTAATGCCGGTAAACATGCTGGTGGAGTGGTAATTTCTCCAACCACAATTACTGATTTTGCGCCTATTTATTGTGATGATGAAGGTAAAAACCCCGTTACACAATTTGATAAGAATGATGTTGAAGATGCAGGGCTTGTTAAGTTTGATTTCTTAGGTTTACGTACTCTTACTATTTTACAGTGGGCAATTGAAATTGCTGATGAAAAGCTCATTAAGCAAGGTAAAGATCGTATTAATATCGATCGCATTCCTCTTGAGGATCCTACCGCGTTTAAAGTGTTGTTAGCGGCACAAACTACGGCTGTTTTCCAATTAGAATCAAGCGGTATGAAATCGCTTATCGAGAAATTAAAACCTGATTGCTTTGAAGATATTATCGCTCTGGTAGCGTTATTTAGACCAGGGCCTTTGCAGTCAGGCATGGTTGATAACTTTATTGAACGTAAACATGGTCGCGAGAAGGTATCTTACCCAGACGAAACATGGCAGCATCTTGATTTACAACCGATATTAGAGCCAACTTACGGTATTATTTTATATCAAGAGCAAGTAATGCAAATTGCTCAGGTATTAGCAGGCTACACCCTTGGTGGGGCAGATATGCTTCGCCGTGCTATGGGTAAGAAAAAACCTGAAGAAATGGCCAAGCAGCGTGCTGGTTTTGAGCAAGGTGCAGTAAACCGTGGCGTTGACGGTGAACTTGCCATGAAAATTTTCGATTTAGTTGAAAAATTCGCTGGGTATGGTTTCAACAAATCCCATTCAGCGGCTTATGCCTTAGTATCGTATCAAACGTTATGGATGAAAGCTCATTTTCCAGCGCCGTTTATGGCTGCTGTAATGTCTGCTGATATGGACAACACTGACAAAATAGTAACCTTGGTTGATGAATGTAAAAATATGGGGATTACCTTATTACCCCCTGATGTCAATGCCGGTGATTATAAGTTTACGGTTAATGACAATAATGAAATCGTTTATGGCATTGGAGCAGTTAAAGGTGTAGGCGAAGGGCCAATTGAAGCTATCATTGCGGCACGTCAATCCGATGGAGCCTTTACAGATTTATTTGATTTTTGTGCCCGAGTTGATTTAAAGAAGATTAATCGCCGTGTACTTGAAAAATTAATCAAAGCCGGAGCTTTAGATAATTTAGGGCCACGCCTTGATGATAATAAGCCTCATCGAGCAGCGCTTTTTGAAACCTTAGTAGAAGCACTTAAAGCCGCTGATCAACATGCTAAAGCGGAAGCGTTAGGGCAGAATGACTTATTCGGCTTAATTAATGAAAAAGATGAAGACAATCGTCAAGTTTTTAAAATTGTTCACCCGTGGCCAGAGCCACAATGGTTAGAAGGTGAAAAAGAAACGCTTGGTTTATATTTAACAGGTCATCCTATTAACCGTTATTTAAGTGAAATTAAACGTTATTCTTCAGGGCGGTTAGTTTCACTTCAACCAACAAGTAAAGAACAACCAGCTACAGCAGTAGGTTTAGTGATTGCTGTTCGTGTGTTAGTCAATAAACGCGGTAAGCGATGGGCATTGGTAACGCTTGACGATAAAAGTGCCCGTATTGATGTACGTTTATTTCCCGACGATCTTGAACGTTTTGAAAATATCATAGAAAAAGACGCTATTTTAGTCTGTTCTGGACAGGTCAGCTTTGATGATTACTCTGGTGGGCTTACAATGTCGGGTAAAGATATTATGACGATTGCCCAAGCACGCGAACATTTTGTGCAATCGTTAACATTACACATTGAACAGCACCAAGTAAATAACGACTTTTTAGCGCAATTTAATCATATTTTATCTGAATATAAAGATGGAACATGTCCTGTTCGTATTGAATATCAACGACAAGAAGCCAAAGCGATATTAACGCTTGGAGTACAATGGCGAATAACACCAAACGATAACTTAATACATTCATTGAAAATGTTGTTAGGTGATGAAAGTGTTACTTTGCAATTTAAGTAGTTTTACTACTATTAAGCGCCACTTTTTTAAGTGTATAATGCAAACATAGATAATTTAGGTTTATATATCATGTCATTAAATTTTTTAGACTTTGAGCAGCCAATTGCTGAACTTGAAGCAAAGATTGAAGAACTTCAATTAGTAAACCAAGGTCAAGATTTAGATCTTGATCTTGAAGAGCAAATCACTCAGTTACGTGAAAAAAATAAAGAACAAACCAAAAAAATATTTGCTAACTTAGATCCGTGGCAAACAGCACGTGTTGCTCGTCATCCTGAACGTCCTCATACACTTGATTATATTTCTCGTGTTTTTGAAGACTTTGACGAATATGCAGGTGATCGCGCCTATGCCGATGATAAAGCAATTATTGGCGGAACAGCTCGTCTTGATGGCCAAACGGTGATGGTTATTGGTCAGCAAAAAGGCCGTACAACCACTGAAAAAGTTAAACGTAATTTTGGTATGCCTCGCCCTGAAGGTTACCGTAAAGCATTACGTTTAATGGAAATGGCACAACGTTTTAACATGCCAATAGTGACTTTTATTGACACGCCTGGTGCATATCCTGGTATTGGCGCAGAAGAGCGTGGTCAAAGTGAGGCAATTGCAACTAACTTAAAAGTTATGGCTCGTTTAACAGTGCCTATTGTATGTACTGTTATTGGTGAAGGTGGCTCTGGTGGCGCATTAGCTATTGGTGTTGGTGATCGTGTTAATATGCTTCAATATGCAACTTATTCTGTAATTTCTCCTGAGGGTTGTGCTTCAATTTTGTGGAAAACAGCTGAAAAAGCACCAACAGCTGCAGCTGCTATGGGTATTACCGCTGAGCGTATTAAAGAGCTTGAATTAATTGACTCTATTGTTCAGGAACCTTTAGGTGGTGCTCATCGAGATATCGATGCTATGGCCGCTTATCTGAAAGAGCAAGTGAAGAAAGATTTAAATGAGCTTGCTGAATTAGATTCAGAAACGTTAATTGAAAAACGTTATGACAAGCTGATGTCATTTGGTTATTGTTAAGCGAATGAATTAATATTATTACAAAGCCAGCTTTATGCTGGCTTTTTAGTTTGTGGCAAGGTGATGAAATGTTTAAAAAAATTGAACAGGCACTAATTCAACATTATCAACGTTATACTAATCAAACCTTATTCATTGCGTATAGTGGTGGTATTGATTCACAAGTACTCTTGCATGCTACTGCACAATTAATTCAACAACAAAAAATACAAAATACGTTGGCTGTTTGTCATATTCATCATGGCTTAAGTGATAATGCAGATATATGGCTAGCCTTTGCTAAAGAGCAAAGTCATATTCACGGTGCTCGTTTCTATACTAAGAAAGTTAACTTAATGGCGTCTAAAAGTGAAAGCCTTGAAGCGTTAGCACGAGATGCTCGTTATCAAGCGCTAACTGAAATGAGCAGCCCGCATGATGTCATTATCACAGGTCATCATAATAACGACCAAGCTGAAACCTTATTATTAGCATTGAAGCGCGGTTCTGGTTTAGCTGGTTTATCTGCTATGTCAGAAACTACACCTTTCAATCACCGTCTACTT
>JALZUE010000071.1 GCA_023301705.1 Alteromonadaceae bacterium
CTTGTAATCAGTAGGTCATCAGTTCAAGTCTGATTAGCGGCTCCACCTCTAAGTCTTTACTCGTTAAAGATTTAGGGGTGGTTTTATTTAAAGGCATCGTCTTAAAGCGCTAAACCTTCCTGGCAACTTTATCTCGCTCCATCGACAGATCAGCCTAACTCTCCAAGGACGGGTAGAGATACTGCAATCACTGCTTGCAGTATCTTCTTACTCCGAAAAGTTGCCGACTCTACAAATTCTATTCGGAGCAATGTCAATACAGATACCGAAACCATATTATCTTGTAAAATTTTTCTAAAAGCTCATAAAGAGCTATTGAAAAACTAGAGATCAAATAATGCTAGATAAAACCTGTAGACATACGAAAAAACACCGTGTTATAAGCCCCTAATAACTTAAAATATTTTACTACCAATGCCTTCAAAATTCACATATAAATCAGATCATAGCCCAGAAGCGGCTGTTCTCAATGAAGGAGGCATCGAAAGTAATCTAGTCCATAAGCTTGAAGAACTTGGTTACTCATACAGAGACGATATTAGAGACCGCAAAGATCTCGAAAATAACTTTCGCCAAAAATTCAACAAACTCAACGCTGTCAATCTAACGGATAACGAGTTTTCCCGCCTTCTCAGTGAAATCGTCACCCCCGACGTTTATAAGTCCTCCGAAACACTCAGAAATATCAACCACTTTGAGCGTGGCGATGGCACTCCGCTAAACTTCACCCTCGTTAATATAAAAGACTGGTGCAAAAATGATTACGAAGTAGTCAGTCAACTTCGCATCAATACAGAGAATAGCCATCACCGCTACGATGTCATCATACTCATCAACGGTATCCCTGTAACTCAGATCGAGCTAAAGGCTCTCGAAATCAGCCCTCGGAGAGCAATTCAGCAGATTGTCGATTATAAGAAAGATCCAGGTAATGGATACACGAATACACTGCTCTCCTTTATGCAGTTATTCATTGTGAGTAACTGGAACTCTACCTATTACTTCGCGAATAATAACAACGCCCATTTTAGCTTCGATGCTGACGAGCGATTTCTGCCTGTTTATCAGTTTGCAGACCGTGAAAACATCAAGATTAACCACCTTCCGAAATTCACTGAAACCTTCCTCCCTAAATGCACACTGGGGGAAACGATTAGTCGTTACATGGTCCTAGTCGCCAGTGAACAGAAGATGCTCATGATGCGCCCTTACCAGATGTATGCGGTCAAAGACATCGTCAATTGTATCGAGCAAAACAATGGTAACGGCTATATCTGGCACACCACAGGGAGTGGTAAGACTCTTACCTCCTTCAAAGCCTCCACGCTCCTTAAGGATGACAAAAACATCCATAAATGTCTCTTCGTAGTCGACCGCAAAGACCTCGACCGCCAAACACGTGAGGAGTTCAACAAATTCCAGCATGGTTGTGTTGAGGAAAACACTAATACCAGCACCCTAGTTCGTCGCCTCCTCTCTGACTCCTATTCAGATAAAGTCATCGTCACCACCATTCAGAAACTCGGGCTCGCTCTCGATGGCACGAATAAAAACAACTACAAGGACGACCTGCAAGAACTACAGGACAAGCGTATCGTCTTCATCTTTGACGAATGTCATCGTTCGCAATTCGGTAAAAACCACGAAGCGATCAAAGAATTCTTCCCGAATTCCCAGCTCTTCGGCTTCACAGGGACTCCTATTTTCGAGAAAAACTCTACGATAAAGCTCATCGAATCCGATGAGGATGAAGCCTTTGCTCGCTACAAGACTACAGAGGATATCTTTCAAAAAGAACTCCACAGCTACACCATCACTCACGCTATTGAGGATAAGAACGTGCTCAAGTTCCACGTCGACTACTTCGGGCCTAGTGATGAGGATAAGAAGAAAGCTAAAAAGAAAACTGAGCCTCTCACACAGCAGGCCATCGTTGAGTCCATCCTAGACCAGCACGGCACCGTTACCGCAGGTCGTAAGTTCAATACCGTCTTCGCCACCGCCTCTATCAACGATGCGATCGAATACCACAAGCTATTCAAATCTGTTCAGGAAAAACGTACAACAGAAGACCCAGACTTTAGCCCGCTTAACATCGCCTGTGTCTTCTCTCCGCCATCTCAAGATCCTAAAAATAAGCAAAACGCGCAAGACATCAAGCAATTGCAAGAAGATCTTCCTCAGGAAAAAAAGGACAACGAAGAAGAACCAGAGCTTAAGAAAAAAGAGCTCGAAACCATCATTGCCGACTACAATGCCCAATTTGGTAGTAATCACAGTATCACTGAATTCGATGCCTACTACCAAGACGTACAAGCACGGATCAAAAGCCAGCAATACCCTAATAGCGACCTTCCTCAGAAAGAGAAAGTCGACATCACCATCGTAGTTGATATGCTACTCACTGGTTTTGATTCCAAGTTCCTAAACACTCTCTACGTTGATAAAAACTTAAAATACCACGGCCTCATTCAGGCATTCTCCCGTACTAACCGTGTGCTTAATGACACTAAACCAGCAGGGAAAATTCTCGACTTCCGTCATCAAGAAAACGAGGTCAATGAAGCGATCAAAACCTTTTCCGGCAAACACGAGGACACCGCCAAGGAAATCTGGTTAGTCGACCCAGCGCCCACCACTATTGAGAACCTTAAAGAAGCTGTCTCTAACTTAGATGACTTCATGCAGTCTCAAGGACTCACCTCCGCACCGCAAGACGTGCATAACCTTAAGGGAGACATCGCCCGTAGTCAGTTCGTCCAGAAGTTCAAGGAAGTACAACGCCTCAAAACCCAGCTCGACCAATACACCAACCTCTCCGACGAGCAGAAAACAACAATTGAACAAGTCCTACCTCAGGTCGAGCACCGCTCCTTCAAAGGTGTCTACATCGAAACTGCTCGCAAGCTCAAGGAGTCCAGAGATAAAGGTATTAAAAACGGCACCGAAGTACCACCAGAGATCGAAGATCTCGATTTCGAGATGGTACTCTTCGCCTCTGCTACTATTGATTACGATTACATCATGGAGCTACTTGCTAACTACTCGCAAGAGCCAGCTGGCAAGCAGAAGATGACGCGCGAGCAGCTCGCTAGCCTCATCGCCTCAGATGCCAAGTTCTCTGAGCAACGTGACGACATCACAGCCTACATCCAGACTCTAGAACCAGGTGGTGGTCTCACCAAAGAAGAAATCATCGAAGGCTACCAAATCTTCAGATCTAACAAGGACAACCAGCAGCTCAACGCCATTGCCAAAACACACGGACTTACCGAAGACGCACTCAACAACTTTGTCGATGAAATCCTCCTGCGTCACGTCTTTGACGGCGAAAAACTAACCGACCTCATGGCCCCTCTCGATCTAGGTTGGAAGGAGCGACGTACTCATGAGCTAGCACTGATGGAAGAACTCGTTCCTATCCTGACGAATCGTGCTAATGGACAAGAAATCTCAGGACTTTCTAGCTACGAAGACTAACAACATGGCTGCTAAGAAAAGAAAAAAGAAGCTAGTGTCGAAGTTGAGGTTTCCTGAGTTTGAGGAGAGTGGTAATTGGGAAGAAAAAGCTTTAAACAATTACACAGATAGAATCACTAAGAAAGTAGGAGATCAAATACTTCCACCGATTAGTATAACTGCGGGGAAAGGATTTGTTGAACAATCCAAAAAATTTGGCAGAGACATTTCAGGTGATCAGTATAAAAACTACATTCACATAACAAAAGGTGACTTCGTATATAATAGGGGTAATTCAAAAACGTTCGCGCAGGGGTGTGTATATCAGCTCCATGAATTCAATGAAGCTGCTGCTTCAACAGCATTTATCTGCTTCAAACTAGATAAAATTCATGTAGATGAATATTTCCAAAACTTGTTTGAGCATAACGCTCATGGGAGGAAGCTAACTAAATTTATTACTAGTGGAGCTAGAAGTAATGGTCTTCTCAATATCAATGCTACAGACTTTTTCAGTATCGATCTTCCGATTCCTCCTAGTAAAGAAGAACAACAAAAAATAGCCGATTGCCTAGGATCTCTCGACAAACTCATCGCCGCCCACACCGCCAAACTCGAAGCCCTCAAAGACCATAAAAAAGGCCTCCTCCAAAAACTCTTTCCAGCAGAAGGAGAAACAGTGCCTGAGCTCAGGTTTCCTGAGTTTGGAGAAGAATGGCAAACCTCTGAATTAGGGGGAAATATTATAATCAAAGGTCGAATTGGTTATCGTGGCTATACCGTAAAAGATATTGTTCAGAAAGGCGAAGGTCCAATTTCCTTAAGCCCATCAAATATAAAGGAATCAGGAGTCTTAATATTCCAAAAATCTACTTATATTTCGTGGGAAAAATATAATGAATCTCCCGAGATAATGTTAGAGGAGGGGGTTACAGTTCTAGTTAAAACGGGTTCAACTTTTGGTAAAGCAGCTTATATAGATATACTTACTGAAGAGATTACTATTAATCCACAAATAGTAATTCTTAAACCGAAAAATATAGAACCATATTTTTTATTTTTATTGATCACAGGTCATAGTATTCAAATGAAAATAGCAGCTACTGTAGTGGGTGGAGCTATACCAACTTTGTCGCAAAAAAATGTATCTCAGTTTAACATTTTTCTACCTTCCAGAAAGGAGCAAAAGCGAATTGCTGAATGTTTCTATGAACTAGACAGTCTAGTTAAATCACATTCAAAAGTTCTATCTAATTTGAAAAATAGCAAAAAAGGTCTGATGCAACAACTATTCCCTATTAGTCAGGAGGCAAAATCATGAGCGGTCTAAGACTTTATACATCTCTCAAAGACATCGTTATTCACAAATTAAGAAACGAGTTAAGTGATATAGATGTCATCATTTTATTTGCTCACAATAGAACTGGCAAAACACGTCTTTCCAAAGAGTTTAAAGATGTTGGCAAACAACGTAACAACGGAAATGCAGACACATTCTACTTTAACGCTTATACTGAAGATTTGTTTACCTGGGATAATGATTTGGAGGCTGACTCAGACTATAGATTGATGCTGAACTATCAATCTGATTTTCTTCATAATCTAGGGAAAGGGCAAATCGAAGCTGAAGTAGAAGTGTATTTAAATAAGTATACTGATATTAATTTCAGACTTCATTATTTTGACGCAGAAACCTATCAGGAATGGTTGGAGGGGAATGATTATTCTGACAATGAGATTAGGAAACGGCGATATGAAAATCATGTATTAGGAAAGCCCAGACATGTTAGTTTTAGTAACGCTGAGAAGGAAAGTATCAAAATATCTAGAGGCGAGCAGAACATATTCGTGTGGTGTCTCTACATGGCAGTATGCGAACGCGTGATTTCAAATGATGGGGATTATGATTGGGTCAAATATTTTTACATTGATGATCCTATTTCTTCATTAGATGACAATCATGCAATCCTAGTGGCTTGTGATTTAGCTAACCTGATTAGGCGTGCGGCTAATAGAGTTATTCAGACAGAAAACGGCACCGATGAACAAAGCCCCGTTAAAATCACGTTCTCATCTCATCATTCGCTATTTTTCAATGTAATATATAACGAATTAAGCCGAGCTAAAGAGGATGAGCCTAGTGTAATAATGAAACGTTATTTTCTTCACAAGCAGAATAGCGAAGGCAAATACACCATCCGATCAACCGATGATACACCTTTCTTTCATCACGTAGCTACTCTTACAGAGTTAAAGCGGGCAGCAGATCCAGAGGAAGGAGTTCTTTATACCTATCACTTTAATGCACTCAGAAGCATTATGGAAAAGACTGCTTCTTTTTTTGGTCACAGTAATATTAATTTCTGTCTTAAAATTTTAAACAACGAAGATGCTGCTCTTTACAATAGAGCTCTCCAACTCCTGAGTCACGGGAAATATGCTATAGCCGAACCAGCTGAAATGGGAGATGATAATAAGGACCTTTTTCGTAGAATCCTAAATGACTTCGTTGAAGAATTTAAATTCGAACTCCCTGAGATACTTAGCCCATAACCTATTTTATGTTAAAATGAACCAGCAACTACCATCCAGCGAATCCAACCCATTTTTCTCAGAAGTGAGAGAAATACTCCAACGGGCACGGCAGAATACCGTGCGAGCGATTAATACTGAGATGGTGGAGGCGTATTGGCAGATTGGTAAGCGGATAGTAGAAGAAGAACAGGCTGGCTCTGCTCAAGCCGCTTACGGGGCAGGATTGCTCAAGGAGCTCTCTAAAGCTCTTACCTCTGAATTAGGTAAAGGGTTTTCGCTGGCGAATCTTAAGAATTTCAGAAAGTTCTATCTCACCTATCCTGATGAACAAAAAAGCTACGCACTGCGTAGCCTTTTGAGCTGGACCCACCACCGCTGTATCATGCGGGTAGATGATGAACCCGCAAGGAAGTATTATCTAGAGGAATGTGCAAAGCAAAACTGGAGTTCCAGAACCTTGGAGCGCCAAATACAGACACAATCCTATCAACGCCTCTTATCGACTCAAAAAGAGGAGGTATCTACAAGTAATCAAAACCGCAATAAGCTTAGTCTTCTTAAAGATCCCTATGTACTAGAGTTTCTTAATCTAGCAGAGGGCTCGGAGCTCCGAGAAAAGGAGCTGGAGACTGCTCTGATTAATGATTTACAGACGTTCCTACTAGAGCTGGGTGGGGGCTTCTCCTTCGTGGCTCGGCAAATGCGAGTCAGCACTGAGAGCGCAGATTTCTATCTGGACTTAGTCTTCTATAATTATTTACTGAAATGCTTCGTCGTGATCGATCTTAAAACAACTAAACTGATGCACCAAGATATTGGTCAAATGGATATGTATGTGCGGATGTTCGATGATCTCAAGCGTGGCGAAGACGACAATCCGACTATCGGTATCATCCTCTGTGCAGATAAAGACGAAACGATGGTGCAATATTCGGTGCTGAAAGAAAGTGAACAACTCTTCGCCTCTAAATACCGCACGGTACTCCCGACCGAAGAAGAACTCATCGCCGAACTCGAACGCGATCACCACCTGCCCGAATAAACTATTTACAGATTTTTCAATGACCAAACAACTTCAAGACCACTTAGGAAAAACCCTCTGGAACATCGCAGACAGATTACGTGGCACCATGAGTGCGGACGACTTCCGTGACTACATGCTTTCCTTTCTCTTCTTACGCTATCTCTCAGATAACTATGAAGAATCTATCAAAAAGGAACTAGGAAAAGACTATCCTACTCCAGCAGAAGACGAAAACAGAACCGCGCTACAACTCTGGTACGATATCAATAAAGCGGATGTGGTAGAGTTTGAGAAACAAATGCGCCGTAAGATTCATTACGTCGTCCAGCCTGACCATCTCTGGAGTAATATCGCAGAAATGGCACGAGTCCAAGATGAAGAGCTATTGAATACGCTTCAGGCCGGCTTCAAATATATTGAAAATAAATCCTTCGATAGTACCTTTAGCGGTCTGTTCTCAGAGATCAATCTTAACTCAGAAAAGCTAGGTAAAAGCTATAAGGCGAGAAACTCTAAACTAGTAGAGATTGTTGATGAGATAGCCAAAGGCTTAGAGGAATTTTCCGCTGATCATGATGCTCTCGGTGATGCCTATGAATATCTTATTAGTAAGTTTGCCTCAGGATCAGGAAAGAAAGCTGGAGAGTTCTACACCCCACAACAAATTTCTGACATTCTCTCTGCCATCGTCACGCTAGACGGCCATAACCCTGAATCTGGACAGAGAAAGAAAATAGATAAAGTCTTAGACTTCACCTGTGGTTCTGGATCCCTCCTGCTCAACATTCGAAATAGAATGGTCGAGAACGGTAATGTCATCGGTAAAATTTACGGGCAAGAGAAGACACTCACCACCTACAACCTCGCACGGATGAACATGCTCCTGCATGGAGTCAAAGATACAGAGTTTGAAATCTTCCGTGGCGATACACTGACTAATGAATGGGATATACTTCGAGAACTTAATCCCTCTAAAAAGCCTGAGTTTGACGCCATCGTCGCTAACCCTCCATTCAGCCTACGTTGGCAGCCTGACGATACCGTCAAAGACGACATTCGATTTAAAAACTACGGTGTAGCACCTAAATCGGCAGCAGACTTCGCCTTCCTCCTTCACGGTTTCCACTACCTCAAAGAGAACGGAGTAATGGCCATCATCTTACCGCACGGAGTGCTCTTCCGAGGAGGAGCAGAAGCTAAGATCCGTAAAAAGCTTATCGATGACGGGCACATCGACACGATCATTGGTCTACCAGCAAACCTGTTCTACTCTACAGGAATTCCAGTATGCATTATCATTCTCAAGAAATGTGTTCGCAATGATGACATCCTCTTTATCAATGCTAGCGAACACTTCACTAAGGACAAAAAACAAAACCGCCTGCGTAGACTGAAAGATGGTGACGAAGTAGACGACTTTCAAAAGATCATAAACACCTACAAGAACCGCCCAGAAAAAGAAGAACGCTACGCTCGCCGAGTCTCTATCGATGAAATCAGAGACAAAAACGACTACAATCTGAATATCACCCGCTACGTTAGCACTGCAAAGCCAGAACCTAAAATTGACCTAGGAGAAACTCATCAAGCGATCGTAGCAGCTGATAAAGAAATTACAAAATGGACTAAGGAGCATAACAAGTTTCTTAAAGAACTTGGGTTACCATTACTACCTACCTCTGAAAACGGTCAATAAAACATAATGAAACAACGCGGAAAAACTATTCAAATCTATCTCCCTGACGGAAACCCTCGTTCCGTCAAAATTGCTGAATTTACGAGCAGAACAGTGCAAGCCCTGCTCATTCCTCGCTCACAGCTAGAAGAGGCTTCCAATCGTCCTGAGCTGAGTAATGTGGGGGTGTATTTCCTTTTTGGTGAAAACTCCAGCGGTAATAGCCCGCTATTATATATTGGAGAAGCTGAAGATTGTTGCACACGGTTAAAGCAGCATAATAGAACTAAAGACTGGTGGAATACCGCGCTTGTGTGCGTGTCTAAAACAGCAGAATTCACAAAAGCGCATGTAAAATACCTGGAATGGTACGCGCACGATATAGCTAAAACAATCGGTAGATATACCTTAGAAAACGGTAACACTCCTCCGAAACCTCATATCTCAGAACCAGTGGAAGCCGATCTGCTCGATCATTTTGATACGATTGGCGTGCTGGTTTCAACACTTGGGTACCCGGCTTTGGACCGAGTAACGAAACCCAAACAAAAAGAGTTACTCCATTGTAAAAATAAGAAAGCGCGAGCAACGGGAGAGTACATAGAAGACGGTTTAATTGTCTTTAAAGGCTCCACGGCAAACGTAGGATTCACTAAATCCGCACATGGCTTTTTGAAAACTATGCGCGACGCTTTAATCGAAGACGGAACGCTGGAAAGCATAGACACGTCTACGCTCCGCTTCACAAAAGACCACGTCTTTAACTCCCCTAGCACCGCAGCAGGAGTGGTTTCCGCCTGTAATGCTAATGGCTGGACAGTGTGGAAATATGAGAACGGAAAGACTCTGGATGAAGTTAAGAGGAAAATCTAGCGCGCATAGCTCCCCCTCTTTATTAGCGAGTTAGTTTTGTTACTGTTTGACTCCTAGGGGATCTGACATATATCGGTAGCGGTATTGCCTGTCCTTGCTGAATTGCCG
>JALZUE010000072.1 GCA_023301705.1 Alteromonadaceae bacterium
CCCTATAGCTCAGCTGGTAGAGCACCTGATTTGTAATCAGGGGGTCCGCGGTTCAAGTCCGTGTGGGGGCACCATTTTCTGTTTAAAATCAATAACTTAGCGAGTGGCAATAAAATACCACTTGCGCAATTAGGTTTGGGGTCACACTGGGGTCACAAAGTTTTTAAAGATAGTTTCGAACGCCTAACCTAATCAGTAGTTCAAGCAGCGAATCAAATTTGACGATTAGATTACCCCTGACTTTTACCAAAGTAATTCACGTGGTATTGAACTGTATGGCCTCTAAAAACTCAGACCCATTTCATACGCTCTACGCAGATGTCATCCAGCAAGATATGACTCTCTCAGGTCATCAAGAAGACCCAGACACTCATCCCCATCTCTCTATACAATTCGTAGCCATTGCCCGGGACGGACTATTCAAAGACCAAAAGTTCGAACTTCAAATATCGCGTGACCTTAATTTTGATATCACCAATAAATATGTTGGAGCCCTATTCCAGAGCAAACCTTGCGTGATGTTTGCTATCTCAACAGATTCCGAACGCTTCGGTCATCTGGTGACGCTCATAGCCGCTAAAGCCATCAAAGAACTTTACTTGTGCTTCGAGCCTCCCAAATACGGTAAGGCCAAAATCATCTCTTGGCAGGTGAGCACAAACCTTGAAGAATAACGAATCTTAAGTCTTCAAAACTCTCGAGGCGCTAAATTAATATTTCAGATCAGCTAAAAAGTCGGACTCTGGCTTAACACCTGTTACGATAAGTTTTTCGCGAGCTCTCGTGCAAGCAACATATAAGAGATGTCTCTCGGTTGCATAAACCTCATCAAGATCCTCTTCTGAGAAAACGCCTTCAACACGGCTTTCTAATGGCAGTAAATGATCATCACAAGCCATCACAGCAACAGCTTTAAACTCAAGCCCTTTAGCAAGGTGCATTGTCCCAATAGCCATCGCATTTTGTTTTAGAACCAAACTTTCGTTCAAAGTCTGAACAGGCAATTTAAGGCTTTGCGCTAAAGCTCTTACACGAGTTAAAGTGTCCATAGTTCTCACGAAAATTCCTATTTCTGATAACGGCGTTTCCGTTTCTATCAAAGACTTCAACCATTGTTGCACACAAGCAAGCTCATCAGCTTGCGTGTCAAGAATGTGAACTTCAGGAAGCGGACCATTAAATACAGAGACAGTTCCGCGTCTATCTTCCTCTAAACCGTCCATATCTCGCATGGCATCTGGAAGTAATTTATCAGCGGCGGTACGAACTTGATGAGACGTCCTGTAATTAACTTTCAACGTCGAGGACCGCCCTCTAACGTCCACACCAAGCGACTTCCATGAGAACGGGAGTTTGAAAATTCTTTGCCCTAAATCACCGGCAAAAAACAACGCATTGCCAGTGTCAGGAGCAATCGCAGACAAAAATTTCAAATCAGCGACATCTAAGTCTTGCGCTTCATCAACTATAATATGTGAATAAGGTTTCGTATCACGGTCTTGATAATACTTTGAGACCTCTGAAAACAACATAGCTTTTGTGTGTCGCCCGGACGTCTTGATTGCGTTCCTTACAGCTTCAAAAACGGGCCATAAACTGGAACGACGAGATGAAGTTATGCGGCTCCGACGGCCAATACGCGCGACATCAAGGTAGGAGTCTTCACTATCTATTTGCCACGCATCTATAACGGCTGACCATTCCGACCACAAAAACATCTGATCTTCGTCTTCCCCATGGTTTTCAAGTAGTTTTCTAATTTGTTCTTCACTCGCTAAAAATGGCTTATGACCAGATATTAGTTCATAAAGATCACTCGCGGCCTCTGCTATCGCCGCAACATGAATATTTGGCACGAGGGTTTCTTCATCGCCGCTCAATATTCCCACTTTAAGTCCCAAAGCTGAAGCAAGCGGTTGGGAGAAAGTTGTTAGCAAGACCCTTGAGTTCACCTCTTTTGATAAAGACACGGCTCGGTGTACGGCGACGACAGTCTTACCTGTGCCTGCAGAACCTGCAACGCGCGCAGGACCATTAAAGTCGCGCTCAACAAAGTCGCGCTGACTCGGATGCAGAAACACCGACCATTTATCCCAAGGGTAATCCAAGGCTTGCTCAAGCGCGTCAGTGTCTTCGATGATACGAAAACGGCGCTGTTCATCTGGGTGAGTGCCATCTGGCTCAATTCCGCTTTCAACTAAGGCGAGGCTAGGCTCCTCGCCAATGGCAAGAGCCAGGACGGCTTCACTAGCTTCAGCGGGCAAATGAATAGCAAGGTCGAGAAGCCTTTCTTCACCTGCAGCCAATAGAGCATCGATCCATTGTGGCGGCACCCCGTAAGAAAGAAGTGTATCCGCTCCTACGGTCAATACTGGCCCAACAGGCAGTTTAGGAACAGATGGCTCTTCAATCTCAGGCGTAACTGGCGTTGATGGGATGGAAATTTCTTCTACGCGCTCGATGACTTCGACAATTTGCAAAGCTCTGGTTTTGGGATGCACCTCGAAAACTCGGCGCTCTGCCCAATCATAAGCGGCGTCGTGATGATCCACATAGCACAGCGTAAAGCGCTCTTTGAGTTTATGAATGACAAGCCGTATGTCGCGACTTGCACGGACGGACCAAAAGTTCTTATCTTTGGATTTATCAATCTTGTGGAATTGTTTGCCGTGACCACTAGGGTCCATCTGCAAATCAAAAGCACACATTTTTGCTGCTTTTTGAGACGCATTATCTAACTTAGTCAGTGCAGAGGTGAATGTATCGGCGATAAAGAATTTCATTGTTTAGGTGTCCCACACTGTTTGCCGGTTGTCTGTGTCCAATTCCAATCGATACCAACGTTATCAAGTTTGACCAATTGCTGCCATTTTTTTCCAAAACACTGAACACATTGCGCGCATTTACGATTAGAAAAATTCACGTACTCATCTAGTTTCTGTCCTGATTGACCACCATTTCTGATATAAAGAGGTTGGGAAGATGACGTGGGAATCCATTTTTTAATAACGGAATAAGCATGATCATTGACGCGTGATCCATGATGAGGCGATGTAATTACAATTGAACGATTTGGAGCGTTTGCAGGCATACTAAAGTCCCCCTTGGGCTTCGATATGCCAAATGCTAGGCGTGAATCCCCTAGAAACAGAACGCCAGGTTCTGAGTTAGTTTCCGGTCGGTAGAAAACCAATGATTCCACGTTTTGCCTCGAAAGGCGTAGGGAAAAGTACTTCGCTACATTGCTTACCCGTTCAAGCGGAGCTTGCACTTCAACTGAGTTTACAGGTTCCAGCACCTCTGGAATTCCACCACTTGGGTCACTTCCATTCTCGAAAAGTCCGAAGTCAAACCAACGTATTGGAATGGTGTGCTTTAAGGCAGAGTCTAATATGCGACGAATAGAAACCGCAGTATCAATAGCGAGATTGTACTCATTCAATACCTTGGCCTCGTAAGGCCTATCCTTCCTAAAGTAAAAATATCGGCTATTCATTGAGAGTATGGGATAAGCGGAGGAAGTCGAAATCGGATCACTCTCCTCCATTTCCGCACGACGTTCCAATAAGTCACCCATTGTCATTCCAAGTGATTTTGCGAGCTGTTTTTCTCGTAAAATTTCATTTCTGGAACTCAGTGAATTTTCTTCCTCAACAAGGTCCGCACCAGCTTTTTTAAGCCCATTAGATAGCTCATACTTCTTCGCATGATCTCTGAAATCGTCCTCTGAGACTTTACTGTCCGACCGTATTAGACGATCACCGAAACTATCATCAATACTCTTATTGTTTGGACCACCAAATATCGCCTCTTGAGCTCCTTCAAGGATATCTTTGGCAAAGTTCTCATCATTCAAGGCAATCGGCTTGGCGACATTTGCCCACCGTCCTGGTAGCCAATATTCCCCTATCGTATTCCCTGCGGCATACCATTCATCGGCAAAATTTCTAAAACCGTTTGCATGATCTGCATCTTGATGAGTGCAGATGGCAATATCAATCCGGTCAACATTGGGTGCATGTTTTTTTAAAACCTTATGTAAGGGATGTTTCTTCCCAGCGTACTTCTTTCCGGAATCAACTAAAATTACGAATTTGCGCCCGAACGCTTCCGTTTGTAAAAGAAATGCCTCTCCTGACTCTAGCGGTAATGCTGTAAATGTAGACGTCATGTTCTCCTAACTTAACTTCGCAAACTCGGAGTGCTTAGTCGGGTACAATATCCATTTCGGATAGTAACCTAAGTTTTTAATTGGCGCATCCCAATTATCTCCCAAGGAGCTTTTGGTATAGGTTCCCGCAATTTTATTCAGCAGAGGGTACTCACCTTTAGTGCTTTTGAATTCATCTAGAAGACTCCACTCTATTTTCTTGTAGTAGTCTTCACTATTTCTTTTCCGTGGCTTACATATCCAAAAGTCAAAATGAGTTCCCGATAGGCTTGTAAAGAGATCAAAAAGAGTTTTATTATAATGTTTTTTAATTCTGCTAAAAGCATAGCCTCTACCAATATATAGTACATTTGATTGGCCAGTCTCATACTCAACAGCAAAAGGGTTTGAGAGCTTAATCACATAAACGCATCTGTCGTAGGTTGAGAGATCGATTTCTTCTTCAAACCACCATTTCAAATCACGGTGGGCCTCAAGAATTATACGTTTTTTAATTTCAGCCTGCATCGGCTTTGGATAGTCGTGAAATTGATGAAGATCGAAGCTCGCCTGTTGTGCAGACAGGGCCAAACTCAACTTCTCTACTTTAATCCACTCAATGTCACTCATACCGTAAATACTTTCATGACTTCATCACCGAAGTGATTGATGACTTTGACGGCTATCCGTCCGGTGCTTGGGCGTTTGAAGGGACGGGAGATGTCTCGGTTTAGGCTCTCCCAAGCTTCTTTATTGATTTCGGATTTCAGGCTTGTTTTGAGGGATTTGTAGGGATCATTTCCGCCAAGGAAGTAGGCATGGCGAACGAAGAAACTTTCTTCGTTATAAGCCGTGTCGATAAACCAAGCGGCGATGTCATTAAGTTCACCAGAACGAATTTCTCCTGTGGCTGGAACGAAGACGTCCATGCCGTGAAGCTTGATTTGCATGTCGCCATCTGGACGTTCAATCCATTCAATATCCGGCTCACCTATTACCATGAACAAATTGCCTTTACCTGTGTTCTTAAGGTCATCGGCCATATGTAGGTCAGGGTTCATTTTAGCTTTGATGATATTCATGGGGCCAAGACGATTAAGTCCTGTCGTATGAGCGTCGAACGCAAAGCCCACAGCAATCAAAACATCAAATCGCGCATCAGAAGCCTCACGTGCGGCGGCGGTAATGTCGGTGCGGGTCAACGCGCCATATTCCGGTCCGAGCAAAATGCCTGCTCGGCGGGTTGTCTGACCTTCATTAAAATGCCCTTCAGCGGCGATAAGGCTCCCGGGCCAAGCGGCAAGGTGGGTGAATTCCAGACGATCTTCTTTACTACCTTGCTGTACGCCATGTGTACGCAGATTTTCGAGGATGACTTGCGCAAAATCAGTTTCCGGCGCGACAGAACTGCGTTTTAATTGACCTTCTTCAGCTAGCGCTGGGTCCAAAATATCATCGCGGTCATCCATCGCAACAACACGATGCGGAGAAAGACTCTCAACCGTGAACGGGCCTGCTACACGAACTTTAGACTTATCCTCATAAGGGCGGTCATAAAGCAGCTCTACATCCGCCTTTTGTGCAATCGAGGTATCGATTTCTTTTTGACGTGCAATACGCAACTTCCACCAATTTTCATGGGCTGATACCGCCACCTCAGACCAAGCTTCGCTCGCCTCATGTGGAATTTCCCATTCCTCGTGGTTTATCCCAAGTGCAGCGTTTAGTTTGCCGCGATATCCTTCAAGGTCTGGTTGGTAGCGATTCCATATAACATCGATTTCGGCATTATTGGCTATATCGCGAAGCATAACATGCGGCGCGCGTTCGTAGACAAAACCTTGCTTTATATCGCCTAAAGTTCGACTTTCATTAGGAACTTGTCCAGATACTTCTCCCTCTTTTTTACGACCTTCAGGACTATCAGAGAGCAAAAAGTATGGATATTTCTCAGACATCAGCCTTGTTCTAGCAAGTGCCAATGCAACTCTTGATGTATCTACGGTTATCCATTTGCGGCCCCAATGCTCGGCCACGGCTGCGGTTGTTCCTGAACCGCATTTGGGTCAAAGACTATATCGCCTGGATCCGTGGCCATCAGCATACATCGCTCAACTACTTTGTCATTCGTTTCTACGACATACATTTTGTTAGAGGCAAAGCCTGCGTGTCCAGTATCTGTCCAAACATTAGTAAACGGCGTGATTATTTTGTCATCAAAGTACCTTACATACCGTATAGTCTTACCCACTAGCTCAATACGATTTGCCATTTTCAGCCTATTCATTCCCGCGGGGTAATTTGGCTTCCAATGACTGTTTTTTGTGGGGTTGAATGTCTGACCCTGAAATTCAAAAGGTGTTGGGGCGCTAGGAGGGTTTTGCCCACATAAATCACCAGTCGTAAATGGACGCGAATCTTTTGGCAACTCTACTTTCCCGGCACGTTCACCTTTGACCATTGAACGGCGAATGTATGGTTCTAATTCCAAACTTTTGTAGGCGCTGTTTCCTGCTGTATAGCTTTTTTTGTCCTCATACGTAGGACGATACTTTACAGTGCGGGCATCCTTTGAATACCAAACAATTTGATCCCCTATTCGTGAAAGAGTGTTTGTTGCTAGGCCACCAGTTGTAGAAAAATAGATCGTGTTCAGATAATTTTCTTCACCAAACACTTCGTCCATCAACGCACGCACTCGGTGAACATTTTCATCTGATATTTGCACAAAAACACTCCCACTCTCGGTTAGCAAATCCCGTGCAGCAGTCATTCTGTCTCGCAAATAAGTCAGATAGGAATGAATGCCATCCTTCCATGTATCCCTGAAGGCTTTAACCTGTTCTGGTTCGCGGGTTAAACTCTCAAGCTTGCCATCTTTTACATCTCTGTTTCGTGTGCTGACCTGCCAATTCGAATTAAACTTAATTCCGTAAGGAGGGTCAAAATAGATACATTGCACTTTACCGCGTAGGGCTTCTCGTTCGGCGAGCGAAGCCATGACTTGCAGGCTATCGCCTAAAATCATCCGGTTGGTCCAGTGAACATCATGGGCGTAAAACTCTGTCCGGGCCTCTAGGTCGATGCCATTAAAGTCAGCAAACAAATCAACCATTGGTGCACCAAGGGCTTCATCTTTCTCCGACATGCGTTTTAACTCGTCGATTAAAACACGCGGATGGATTTTTTCCTGCACATAAATGGGCGGCACATTGACCACAAGGTCTGACCAGTCTTGTGTGTCTTTACCGGTCCATACTAACTGCGCATCCCCCAGAGTTAGCTCGCCCGTCTCGGCTAGTTGTTTTTGCTGCGCCTCAGTAATGCGAATTTTCGCGCCTTTCCAGATCAGCTGCGGGTCGAGATCTTGATTACGCTCTCGCGTCTCACCCTCAACCAGAGGCGTGTTTCGTGGGTACGATACAGGGGCAACCGGATTGGCTTCCTCCGCCATTTCCGCAAGGCTCTGCAGCTCCGCCGTAGGGATATTCTTACGCCCGCCATCATGGGCATAGGCATCGAGTTGTTTAGGTTTCTTTGCCATTACTTAATCGTCTTTCTATCGGGTGATACGCGTTTGTGTTTTATCCCCAACTGCTTAGCTAGAGCTTTCAACGTGCCGTCTAGCTTATCCTCAGTTACCAAAAGCGCACTAACAACTGCATCTTCTCTAGGGTCCATAGCTTTCATCACGGCTTGGTATTTAACACACTGATAAATACCCCTTTGGAGGTCATACCAATTGGATGTCGATGACTTCACCTCAATTGCGAGCGTCTGTCCGTCTGCGTAATAAACACTATCAACACGATCGCCCGACAAAAGCTCAACTTCTGTTTCCGACCTCACACCTTTTAGACGAGGCGCTATTTTTTTTGAATTTTCAGTCACCCAAAGTCTTAAAGCTTTATGGTTTTCACCTTCACCGCCGCGCCCCCTTGGAATACCATCTTTTTCGGCGCCGTCTTTTCCCGTTTTCCGTTTTTTTGCTACAACGTCTGCTACATACTTCCGGTGGAATGCTCTCTCATATAAATCCTCCCAACCGTCAAAATCATAGACCTCCTGCATTGCATCTTCGCTATATTCTGACCAAAGTTTTGGGTGTTTATCAATGGCTCCATCTTTGCCTAACTTTTTAATGCCATAGTGATTTGCCAGATAACCGCCTATGCCAGCGCCAGGTAACCTTGTGTCCTGCCGAACCAACAGAGAATTTAGTAAAGGTGAATCTTCATCAGCTTCGTATAAAACATCCATAAGCTTTCCAGCAGGAAATCCTAATTTCGTAGCTCTCCCAATTGAACTAAACCCTTCTTCACGTTCCAACTTCTCCATTGCTTCACCATAAGTGACAACACGCCGTTCTTTAGCGGCAGTAATGAGCCAGCGCGCTATCAACGGGGCAGCTACATTTTCTAGATTTTCATTTGTTGGTTTCACGCTAATTCTCCAGCCAGTATAGTCTCTACCATTTCGGCAAAGGCGTCTTCAATTTCAAACACGTTTGTAAATTCAGCAAATGCCCAACGCCCAAATCGTTCCGAATTATTGACGCCAGGAACCCAAAGAGTTTTCATCGTATCAGCTTTCATAACGGCATCGCCATCACGATAACCTTTGATCTCTACGACCAAATTCACGGGCTCTTCGCCTGCTTCAAGCCTGACGATAAAGTCAGGGATGTAGCGATGAACAGAGGAGCCTTTACGATAAGGGATTTCAAACCCCATGCCTTGGTTTTTAACGTAAGAGATCACTTTTGGATGTGCCTCAGCGACACGAGCCATTTCAGCTTCCCAAGTCGAATCTTCGACAACATGGCTCACGTGGCATTTATTAGGGTCTGTCGCAAAAACTGGTTTCGAGGTTACAAAGCCGACATGGCGCGTAGATCCTTCGGGGTTATAAGGGTCTATAATCGCCTTAACCCGGCGTATGCCTTCGTTATCATCTTGCGCCTCAGCCCAGCGATTATAAGCTAAGAATATTTTCTCAGCAGCCATATCCGCAAGCTCTTGATAGGCCAACATACCCGGCACAGTATTGCCTTGGCAAACAAGATACCCTGCGTCTAACCATTGGCGAACAATCCGTTTAACAGGATTAAAAAGGTTTATATTGGGCCCTTTTTCCTCATCCCGGAACCGTGTGTTCAGCAAGCGTTTTGTAATATGGTAAGAGAGAGACGATGGCCGCGCTAGCTTTGTAAAGACATCTCCTGGCTCCATGGTCGTTTGCTCGCCGACAATGCCGGACATAATGGTTTTACAAGGGCCTACTAACTCAGGGGTGAGAACAAGTTTGGAATCTTCAACGAACTCAACGCCCATCTTTTTGTCTGGCAGTTCAGTCCTGTACCCGTCTACGCGTGGGAACCGGATTTCTAAGTTCGCACGGTCTTTGACAGCTCCAACACGAGTCGTTGGTTTTGGCGCTGATGGGGGAGCAATGGTAGGCTTTGCCGTAAAGTCAAACGGGATGCCCATGATGTCAGCGTATTCAACATCGAAGAGTCCTTTCTCATTTAGCTCATAAGATTTGCGGCGCAGCCCCCGACCAACCACTTGTTCGCAAAGAAGCTGAGTGCCGAAGGCGCGCACGCCTAAGATATGCGTCACAGTGTTGGCGTCCCAACCCTCGGTAAGCATGGAGACAGACACAACGCAACGTATGCTCTCTCCCATTCGCCCTTTTTCACCAACGGTGTTCATGACTTCTCGCAGCAGCTTCTCATCATCAATTTTCGTATTAGGGTATTGGCGTTGGAACAATTCGATTTCAGGCGCCATTGCTTTTTTAAACGTGGCGTTCATAGCATCACCAGACTCTAGCTGAGCACTATCAATCAGGAATGTATTTGGTTTTCCAAGCCGTTGCTTGTGCTCATCAAAGTTTCTGAACATCTCCAAGTTCCCTGGCACGTATTTCGCGGGTTCAGTCTCAGTCTCTGGCGTTTCATAACCTGCAATCCAGTCATGCACGAGTTGTGACGTAGACGTATTATTACAAACCACAATAAATACAGGGGGAACTTGGTGGCCATTATTGTGCCATTCCGCATCTGTCTTTTCATAATGGCTATATAATGAATTCAGGGCTGTTTGTAACGGGAGTGGAAGTTCTGCATTTGGCGTCACGCCACCCTTCGAACGGCCTTTTTTTGGCATTTTCTTGCCAATATGATCCCACAAATTTCTATAAACTGGTTTCCCGTCCACAGTTGGCATATTATCCAAAATAGGAACACGCGGTAGCTTGACGATTCCGCATTCAATTGCGTCCATCAAAGAGAAATCAGATACCGTCCACGGGAATAATGTCCCCTCTCGATAACCAGATCCAGATAAGAAAAATGGTGTTGCGGATAAATCATAAACTCCCGTCAAACCCATATGCCTTTTAACAGCTTCAATTCCGTTAATCCAAAGGCGTGCCGTATCGCTATTTTCTTTACCTTCTGCGGTCTTCTTTTCTTGGGAGGCAGGGTTTTCACGATAACAATGATGGGCCTCATCATTGATGACCAATATGTTCTTGGTTCCCATTAAGTCCCCAAGAGATCTCCGCAACATTTCTCCTTCAGTCTCTGTTGTTTTAATTTCTTCTTCCCGCCAGCCGGAAAGCGCACTCCGCGTTCCTTTGGAGAGCTTCACCTTTTCTCTTCGTTGGAAGGCATGGTAGTTCGTGATGACAACTTTAGCCTTTGTCAGGTCGGCCACCATATCAGCGGGTATCAATTCTCGGTCTGTATAATAGCTATCTACACCGCCGGGCTGCAAAACGCGCAGACGGTCTTTAATCGTTATGCCAGGAGCAATGATCAAAAAGCCTTTTGTGTAAAGCTTACTAGTAGGGCTGCGCACTGAATTAAGTGTCTGCCATGCAATCAGCATCGCCATTACTGTCGTCTTGCCAGCACCCGTCGCCATTTTCAAAGCCAGACGTAATAACTCTGGGTTAGCTTCGGCATTACCGCCTTCGATATGCTTCCAAATATTTGCGTAACGTTTGTTTTTACGAGCAACCTCAGTCAACCAAATGAGGGTTTCTACGGCTTCTCTTTGACAGAAGAATGGACGGATAGTTTCAAAATTGCTACCATTTCTCCAATATTGCAACAGCCTTTCTGTTGTGGGCGTTACTCCCCAATCTCTTGAATTGGGAATTTCACGCCAAGCTTTAACGTGGCCTCTAATTTCGTTGATGATGCTGTGAGGGTTATACTTTTCAAGTTCCGCTTCAAAAAAATCATCCTGTGAAGCTTGTTTTTTTGTACGTTTTGCCTTTGGAACTGGTGAGTACAAACTCGATCTGCGGCGGCCATTCGTGGCTGGCAAATTAGTAGGCTGCCCATTGTCGTCCAACTGATGATGCCGGGAAGGCTCATCATAAGGAGAGTTTAAAATAGGTTCTTTAAAAAAATCGTGCGAGTCAGCCATAGGTTGAAGGTAGCCGACAAAAATCTATCCGCATAGCTTAATTGCTTTTATGAAAGTAAAAACTGTAGATTTTGCATATAATGAAACATTTAAATGAGGTCGCGACAAATGCATTGCGACCCAACATTAACACGCTCATAATACGGGGATGGATTTCACGAAATATAGCTCAAGCCAACTAGAACGAATTCTAAAACTGGCGGACCTTGACGAAAATCAACGCTCGAAAGCTCACTCTGTTTTGTCCAGCCGAACTTCATCACCCTCAAAATCATCTAACATAACACAAACGGCAAATAAGCATTACAAGCCAACAGCTGAGCAGGTTGCCGCAGTCGAAGCATTCAAAACCGGCGGCGAAGTTATTATCACCGCCTATGCTGGTGCGGGGAAAACAAGCACACTCCAGCTCATTGCAGAAGCGACCTCAAAACGGGGTTTATATTTGGCTTTTAACTCCGCGACTGCACAGGAAGCTATAGAACGGTTTCCTGAAAATATGAAATGTATGACCACACATGGTCAGGCGTTAAGCTTGGTGCGCGAACAGTTTTCGAACTCAAAATTATTCACATCATTGACCCCTCGAAGCCTCAAAGCACTACACCGCCTGAAAGCGTTAAATATAGCAGGTCAAGAAATTGATGGCCTTGGCTTGGCCTTTCTACAGCTCCTCACAGTTCAGGCTTTTTGCCATAGCTCAGATAACACAATAAGCTTGATTCATGTGCCGAAGGATCGTGGGCAATTACAAAAATTTTCCGATTTCGACCTCACACAGGCCAGGAAACGCATCTACGAGGATGCAAAAATACTATGGAGCCTAATGCTCGACAACGAGGACCCAACGCCTCTTGGTCACGATGGCTACCTCAAGCTTTGGTCATTGCAATCACCTACCTTGGATTTCGATTTCATTCTGCTCGACGAGGCGCAAGACACCAATCCTTGCGTAATGAAAGTTCTCGATCAGCAGGATTGTCAGGTGATCTATGTTGGAGACCCTTATCAGCAAATTTATGAATGGCGAGGCGCGGTAAATGCGATGGCATCAGTCAGAGCTAAAACTGAGGCACAGCTTTCGATGACGTTTCGCTTTGGTAGAGAATTAGCTGAGATAGCTTCAGAACTTCTACTTAATCTTGGGGAGAAAACGCCTTTGCGAGCCTTGGATTCAAAATCTACACAGTTGGCAACTTCGGGCAAACCAGATGTTAAAATCGCCCGCAAGAATGCGACTTTGATTGAGCAGTGTTTACTACATCAAGAGAATGGCGAACGTGTTGCGTTTGTAGGCGTTAAAGAAGATCTGCAAAAATTGATAAGTTCGGTGTACGAACTCAAGGCTGGCAATCCAGCTAAGCACCCTGACCTTGCCGGTTTTTCTAATTGGGAAGAAGTCGTTGCACATGCCCAACTTGATGAAGGTGCCGACCTGGTGGCTTTCGTAAGCCTCGTAAGAAAGTTTGGTGAAGGCGCGCTACATTGGGCCTTAAAGAACGCTGTGGATGAGAACGATCAGCCCGACATTGTCCTAACAAGTGGTCATCGCTCAAAGGGCGAGAATGGGAAACTGTTGAAATTTGCGAAGACTTTGAAGGCTTAATTGATGGTGAAGGCCGCATTGCCTACTCAAGTGGTCGATTGTTCTATGTTGCAGTGACACGCGCAAAATCGAAACTTATTGTCAATCCGACGCTACTCAATAGATTTTGTAAAGCAGAACGCTTCTTTCCTGATGAGGAGTTGAAGGCAATCCATAAGGCGGAAAACGAAGAATTAGCACGCGCGGCTCGAAGAGACTCTCACACATCGCCCGAAAATCCTATATTTACGGCCAAGTGATATTAAGAGACATTAGTCAAAGTACTGTTCACAGTAATGGTGGGCGAGTTTGTCAGAATATTCCAGTAGGTTGTCATTTACAGTAATGACTTCGCATTTCTCAGTACCTCCATTCTTGGGTCCTCGCATTCCTCGCCCAACCATCTGCATATAAAGCACTGGAGACATCACAGGGCGAGAAATGACAATCAAATCGGTTTTAGGCGCGTCAAAGCCTGTTGTCAGAACACCGTAATTACAAAGTACTCTCACGCGACCTTTTACAAAACCGTCAATAAAATACCGCCGAGCTGTGACATCCGTTTCATGGCTGATGGCTGCGGCGCGCTCACCGCGCAATTCGAGCATGATAGCCAAGGTTCGGGCGTGAGCGACCGAGTTGGCGAATAGTAGAATTGATTGAGCCTGGTTCTTTATTATGGCGTCTACTAAGAGCAGATTTCGGTCTTCGTCAGAGGCAAGGCTGTCTAATACCGAGGTAGGAACCCTATTAAATTGATCCATATGTTCACGTTGACCAGCTGTTAATTCGAAGGCTTTGTCATAGTCTAATTTAGAATATGTGAGTGGGCATAAGACGCCACGACTTCGTAGTGTTTCATGCAGATTAGCTTGGTCCTTAGGTAACCATCGACTATCGAATCTTTTTGCCAATCGTTGAGAATCGTCATCATTGCGGCCTCGCCAAGGTGTCGCACTCAATCCGATAACAGGGATTTCATTGTCAGAAGCTGCTTGTCGGCCCGTCTGGAGTCCTAGAAAATTCCACAGTTCCGTATAGCTTCTCGTGATAGCGGCGTGGCATTCGTCCACGATCATAAGCCCAACCTTTGAAAGAACTGCTGTATCGGCCTGCTCTATACGACTACGCAAAGTGTCGATAGTGGCGACCACCACGCTTGGCCCCTCGTCGGATAGTTCCAAACTCTGAGTATACCCGCCCCAAAATCGAACGATTCTTAATGGCTTCCCAGGCGAACCAAGTGCGGACCAAACATCAATAAAACACTGTACGGCTTGCTCACAAAGCTCTTCACCCTGCGCGATCCATAAAACGCTCGAGGCACGATCCTCTCTGGTCAAGACATGTGTAACAGCAGATTGGACAGCGACACGGGTTTTGCCGCCACCAGTCGGAAGACTTATAACAGCTCGGCGGCGTCCTGCTCCTTCACTGAGTAAGTTCGCAACCGATTGGTCAATTCCCTCTTGATAGTCGTGCAACGGCGGCAGGTCGCTCGGCCCACGCACTAATTCAAGAGTATCTAAACGTGCTGACCGGCTCTCGGCAAACTCAATAGGAAGACCATGCCGACGAACATAATCTCGGGCCTTCTGGCCACCGAAGCGAGAGGGAGGATTACTTTCACGAAGTAATCCAGCTTTGAGCATGACTCCCAAAGTCGCGGGACCGAAGGTGCAAAGAACTAGCTCAGCGACACTGGAAGCATTTGCGTCATATGGGATTAAGTCTGCGGCTTTGTCCGGCAACAGGTCTATTAAAGCGCCAACATCGTTACTTGCCAAATCAGCTAATCGACGAGCAATGCCAGCGTGTGGACCAACGTCTAGCAGGCTGATATCATTTTCCTCTTCGCAGCATTGTCTGGCCAGATCTGAAGCCTGTGTCTGCCAAGGACAATTTATCTGCCTCGTCATTAAGGCGTTACGTACAGCATTTAAGATAATTCGAATCGTGGCCTCTCGACCTCCTGCACCGACAGACTTTACATCCAGCAAGAGCGTCCATTCCTCTGAATCAAAATGAACAGGAAGCGCTGTCGTCGTTGGGCCCAAGGTCCTATGAAGATTTTCAACGCGAGACATAATGACCCGGCGTAAATCGGGCAAAACTTGTTTCAACCTGCCTAATTCCGGCCACGCACTGAGGAGCGGTAGAGGCTCTTCTCCTAACGGGTCAAATACCCAACGGGCTTTGGTAGGCAAACGTGTTGCTCCTCCTGCCTCCCAGATAAGACAAGATCTTTCCGAAAGATAGAAAACCCCTTTCGCAGAACTTTCAACTGCGTGTTCATATGATGGCGTGACGTAGGCATCGGATGGGGGGCGAGGTCCGTTAGCCGTCGGTATTCTTTGCGGGGTCACACCGACACTGGCGGCTTGATCCCACAGCGCAACCATTTGCCGTGGGATTTCTTTAAGCACCTCTGCGGCCCGAAGTATTTCCGGCCAGTGATAACTTTTTAGAACCTGCTCTTCCGTCGACAAATCGCTCCACTCATGCTGTCGAGTCGATGCTCCAATTTCTGAATTCAAACCCTGTGTTGCCAAACGTAGATCAAGTAACCATTTCGGTCCTCCCGAACTACGAAAGTCCAGCGCCTCAATCAAAGCTGCAATACTCTGAGACAAAGATTGTGTTGGGACGCATTTTCCACCTAACCGAATTGGAGAAACCTTGCAGACGAGTAGCCAGACTGGGTGGGCAACCTCTGGCTTGGGGTATTTTTCTGTATTGCTGAGAGCTACTAGGTGAGCACTTGAATATTTTCTGTCCGCTTGAGCGCATTCACGCAGAAGATGAGACATGATCTCATCTGAGAATGCCGAAGGGCTACGGTAGCGCAGGGCTAGAGTGGAGCCCGGCGGCATGCGTGTATCGGGCGAAAGTCTTGGTTTACCCCGCGGACGCGTACCTGTAGCTCGCTCACCAAGCTCACGAAATGGCTCGTGTAGCCACGTCAAATATCGGTCTTTTATTTGTCTTGTTACGCGCGACCGAAAATTTTCAGGCAGACGTGGCATTCCCAAAAACTTCTTAGGCAACTCAATTCCTATCCCTTGAAAATAGGCTTCATCCAAATCCACCTCTTCCGGAGCATCTTTGACGCCTTGTACATAAGATTCACGGAACACCCATTCACCTGAAAGTGTTCGAAGACGCAATTTTCCGATATTCGTGTTTAAGAATTTTTGCAGAACATCATTTTCCGTTCGTGCTGCAAGCTCCCAGAATTGCGACCATCTTGCCGAGTCTCTGTCTGGCGCGTCACCAAGAGCGGTTTCGAGCTGTTTCTCGCTAACGTCTTTGCCAAGCAGTTTTACACCCAGGCGCATCAATATTTCACGGATGTCAACATCATCACTTAATTCTGATGCAACGGGATGTAACGTTCCGGGACGCACTCCATCCTCATAGATCGCGCAATCGGTCGGCGCACGCAGCTCGCTGGTCATGTCCAGAACTATCTTAGCGTCGAACTTTTCCAATCTGTTGTAAGTATCATCAGCCGTTTTCAATGCCTGGGCGGATGCTGCGGAAGTCTCGATGTCATGTGCATCGAACCAAGCCCGTATCGACGGATGGTCAAGCCACTCTTCCATTTTACCGGCTTGGCGCAATACATTGTCCAAGCGGCTGATCCGGTCTTTTTTTCGATAACAACTGGGATGCAACAACGTACCGCTTGGGGCATCAGAGATCTCGGCCCATTGCAAAATTGTTTTATATTCGATGACTGGATGACGTTTGAGTCGTTCCAAGAGTTGCAAACGTCCTCGCGCATCAGGTAACCGTCCTTCTTTAGCGATATGTTCCGCCAGCCTTGTTACGAGTGGCTCGGGAAGATCTCCTTCCCGGTCAAGCTTTCTCGGATAGGCATCCAAGACCGCACCCGGGTCATCTTCCGTGGCTAGTGACACGACCGCCGAGATTGAGCAATGATTTGAACCCAATCCCGAATCGGCCTATCTGATTATCGCGCTTTGACGATGTGTCAGCTTGGAGCAGAGCTTTCACACCGTCTTGGTCGAGTGGAGCGCCGGAATTCGAAACACGCAAAAAGTTACGATTGAGTTCAACGGTGATATGCCCACCAGAAGCTCCACCAACATGTATGGCATCGGCCGCATTCTGGATAAGTTCAAACATTTGACGATAAGCATATCCGCCTGACAAAATAGATGTCTCACGGTTATGCTGCTCTTCAACCAAATCGCGATTGGCGCGATAGGCGTTTAAACATTCAGACTGCTTTTGAGTTACATAGTCAGATAGCGACTCAAAACTCGGAGACACTACCCCAGATTCGTCATTCTGTTCTTTAAGAGAAAAGTTAGCTACCATTACTTAATGTTTAAACGTGCAAACACAAATTTTGCAATGAAAAAATGATATTCGCTTTATTAACTGAAGCTCACCACGTTCTACTATTGCCGCATTGTAATCGGCATTGGCCAAACATAGCATTATATTGATCCCTCTCCGCACACTTTCATATGACTTGCCATAGCCAAGTAACGCAGTGGCCTAACGCTAATTTCTGACAAGGCTATACCATTGAAATCATTATATTTTATACTTTGCGCCATTTGGCGCTTTTTGTTTTCCCCCTTAAACATCTAATAGATTCAATAACATAACGGTCGCTAGCCCCCTAGCCTCAGGTGTGTCTCTTTTATGCGCAGCATTCTATTTTCTAAAATCACTATACATTGAATTTTAAAGGGCTAAGCATCCCCATCTTATAGGAGGGAACGCTCCGCGAGAATTTACTTTAAAGCGATACTGAACAGTCCTTATAAAACTGCCATTTCTCAAGTGGTTTCGGTGCTAAGAGATCGAGAGATTAGCAGCCTTCAAAACATATTTCGCCTCTTCTAAGCTCTACCCTTTAGGCATATTCATGTTCTGAATTAGGACCAAAATATTCAGGATAGCGCCGGCTGAGATCATCCCCATTGTTCATATAAGCGGCATTACTTGCGCTCAAACGCGCAATGCGAGCCAGTCGGCCCTCTTCAATTTCTTCTTGAATTTTCTTGGATGTAAATATGAGATACCCCATATATATTGTTTTATTCGTATCAAATTTATAGGGGTTATACTTGGTCAATCTCTCACTTTCAGGTTTGAGAAAATCCTCTTTCTCGACGGCCTGTAGCCGATTACGCCCTTTTTCAGTTATTGAAGCGACCTGTATCAACCAAGGTATTGGCTTGAAATGCTCAAGCTCGTGAATGATATATTCTTTCTTAATCAAGTCATCTAACAGAATTGGATCTTGGTCGCAAAACCCTAAAACCTCTAAATTAGAGAGGGCCTGATCGATGGCTCTATCTGTGAAAATGAATTCAACTTTTCCGTTATTTTGTGACATGTATAAACTCCTATAAAAACGGTCACCGAGCGCGCTCTGGTGACCGGGGAGTTTGAAAGATGTAACTAGACATCCGCATTGACCTTTAGCCATACACGCAAGCGAGACGGCCTGGACATACGCCACTGCCTCCCCGACCCTATAAGAGTAGAAAGGCATCGATACGGTCGATACCAACCGCTAGTTACAGGCTTTCAAAGACCTGGCCGCGTAACGCGACAAATCAAGTCTAGCGACATTCTAAATTTGTGCAATGGCTGAAAGTAAAAGAGTATGCCGTAGAGCATATCAGTATATTGATTTCTGCAAAGGGATGCGAGTTCAATTGTCGTCGGCAACACATACCATAAACTAAGTATGTGGAGCGAAGACTATGAAGAAGAAATATAGACGGGTTGAATTTGCGCAGGGCCAAAAAAATGAGTTATGGAACTATTGATCTTAGAACTTCCTCGCGCGGTGATCACATGATAGCCAACCTTTTCGTGGCACCCATAGCGTCAAACCTGGTTGATAACGAATATCATCAACAGTTACACTACCTTGGAGGTAGACGTTATCTCTCTTTGACGACAAGCTAGTGACGCTAATTTTCATATTATCTCCATTGATTTGTTCAATATATGACTTTACAAAACCTTCACCAAACTCACCTGTAAAATTTAGGCAAACAAAACCATTCTTTGAGGTATCTTGAATACTTAATTTTGCTGTAAGTTCGTCTCCTTCTGCTAAAAGTCGATCTCTCGTTTGCCGCAATTTTTCCAGATCTTTATCAAATTGTTCCGCTTCTTTCTTTTTGCGGTCATTATATTTTTTAATTCCTTGTGCCCGCTTGTCTTCATACTGCCTTTTATTTTCTACTAATATTTTTTCAGCATCCAATATTTCTTTTGATAGTGTGGGACTGGCATGCTTTTTAATAATTAATAATTTTTCTCTCGCCTGCTCGGCATTATCGATAACGATAGATTTATTTTTTTTATTTCGAGTAGAAGTTACTCCGCCTCTTTTATCTGTTGATTTTTTCCATAAGGGTTTATGGTGTTCCAGGCTCGGAAGAATTGCATTTGAATAAATAAAATCTAAACTGACAGAACTAAAAGTATCTTGTTCTATGTAGCGCACCCAGTCATTTAAGTCATTATTCGCATGGCCGCCATGATTTTTAAGAAGCTCAAATATTTCCCTGTATGGTTTACTTTCGAGGTTGCTGGCATAAAAATATGTTGCCAAGTTAAATGGAGTCGTTGAGGTTACGCGTCCATAGACAATAGATTCAGAAAATCCATTTGGCGAAGCACCACGAACTAATGCTTTTCTTACCCCTTCAATCCATTTTATCTCGATAGATTTTGTTAAAGATTTTACTGGTTCTGTTGAATCTAAAGCTGAATATATTTTTTTTGTTGCTTTAGAACTAAACCCTTTAGTTCCATTTCTATGCATGTCTAAACAAGCGTCAAAAATATCATCAATACCTTCTGAAACTTTGCAGTATTCTTCAGCCGCTGCATTATTTTGAAAAGAAATGATATGTCTACCTTTCTTCCGGGTTTTCGAAATTAACATATCGCCTCTGAGCTTTTTTAGCTCTTTAGCTTTGTTTTCTTGTGCGCTTGAATTATATTGCGCATGGGAAACGCTATTGAATGAAAATAGTGGAATAATAACAAGTGATACATTTATTATGTTTTTCAAAAACTTCTGCATTTTATACCCCCTTAAGATTAAAATATCACAATCAACTATTATTTGTAATGCTATGATTATACAAGCTTTTAGAAATTTTGATAAAAATTCGCGTAATCAATACAATGTAAATGTTTCATAAAGCTGGTTGATTTAGATTTCATGATTTCGATAAGTGCTTATCAAGATCCCTGAGTATAAACGCACTAATCGGGTAAGGTTTTCCTTTTCCCAAGACTAGATTGAGCAGGTTCAAAGTCCTGTTCAGCTGAGAGGCTATACCATTTCACGCCTTCAACAATATCTTCAGCAACACCACGACCAGAAGCATACATATTTCCAAGTAATTTTATACCCCGTTGGCAGCCTATAACCGTCATTCCTCGAGTATCTTAAATCACCTCAAGTAAGCCTATCGCTAGTGTCTGGTTTGGGGATCTTCGAGGTTTCTTATAATGTTAATGCACCAATACTCACAGTCTCTTCAATCCATCCAAAAGAACCCGCGTGGCAATGCAGTCATCTTCATTGTAAATAAGGATACGGTCCTTAATTGTTTGGTCCTTTGTTCTAACCCATTGATCAAACCATTCAATCGATGCTGCGCCTGAAGGGTCGGTGTCGCGCCAATCAAAGCTCAGGAAGCGCGCAAGCGTTTTAATGGAATAATCTTTGGTAGGCCATTCTGTATGCTTGAGTACTACGTCATAATATAGATCTACAGCAAAGCTCGGATCAAATAACGATTCAATATCTAATGCCGTACAGATGTCCGGATATTTTTGCTGAAGTTTGCGGTAAAGGGTTCGCTCATATTTAGAATAATAATAAATGGCACATGGGGAGGTGCTTCTGCATGTATTCGTAGGCGGCATGAAAGGCTGCTTTCTCGGCATTGGGGCTTGTATCCTCCGCAAAAAAATACACAAACTTCTCGCTGGAAATATCACCATTGTGACGTTCAATAAAACCGTGGAGGTAACACAGGTCCCGCATAGGATCGACTTCGATATCAAAGAACAGCTCTGTTTTATGAATTGGGAACTCGAAAGGCGATTTAAAATAAGGCTGCGGGTTATCTGATTTTATGAGCTTAGCTCTATTTGAGAACTTAATGAGCGTAGCAGGGCCAATGCCCGGAAACACTGTCTTTTTTCCTTTTATGAAGGGCTGAATATCGATAGCCGCTAATTCAGCAGTTGTGGCAATCTCGCTGGACATAACATCTCGTTTGGCGCGGCCAAGTTCAGGAATGAGCGTGAGGTCATCTCGAGCTTTTAGCTCGCCCATGCAGTGGCTATACCAATAACATAATTTGCAAATTCCTGATGAATAGGCCGGAATTACGTCTTCTTTGTCTGCCGCAATCAAAGTAGCCGTTGTCAAAGTCTCTAAGTAATACTCCCAGAGCGATGTCGGTGTCTTAGGGCCTATCGGGTTTTGAAAGTCATATAAAACTTCCTCGCCAATGAATATCCCAGATATAGCCGTAGCGCCCAGGCGATCGCCCTTGCCTCTCCAAGATATCAGTATAAAGCGCGAGCTGTACGGCGTAGGTCTTTTTAGGCTTTGAAATATCCTCCCTCACCCCGTCCAATCCCGCTCCAGATTTAATATCTATCGCGACATACCCCCCATCTTGACGGCGTAGCAGATCTGGATCGCCTAGTAGCTCGCCATATTGTAGGCGCGCGCTATAAATAAGCGGGGCACCAGCCTCCATGGCCTGGGTCGTTTTCTGCTCTTTTTCATCTCCAGCATAAATTGACAGGTCGAGAAACTCTTGCTCAAGGCCTTCCATTACCTCGCGCTCATATTGAGAGCCCTTTTCCCATAGCATTTTCACGAAGGCGTTGACGTGATCTCGCGTCCCTATGTCCGAGCGACTATCAAGCTTTACGCGGTAAGAACATTGCAGCAAGTCATAAAGCATGGAGGCTGTGATTTGAATGGACATAGGTCCAACTCTAGGGAGCCTTCATATAATCTGCAATATTTGATATATAAGCGTATATTTGGAATTATCTATTTTAAGGAGACAGCTATGAAACTTGCCACCTGGAATGTCTTTAGCGGCGATAGTCAAACCCGCTCCGCAAAACTCGCGAGCTACGCTGACGTCGATATTATCGCGTTTCAAGAAACCTCATACTCTGACAATACACCCAATTGCGTGTGGCGAGGTGATCCAGGCAAAACAATAAAGGGCGTGTCGATCTGGTCCAAATATGAGCTGGAAATCACGCCGCCTAAAACACCATGCTCGATAGGTCTGGGGGCAACCATAAACCACCCATCACTTGGCTTACTTAATATTCTAAATCTCTGGGCCAAACCCAATCCTGATTATTTTGATGATTTGATGCTAAGTTTGAAAGCATATGATAGCTTTATCCAGGAGCGCCCAACAATCATAATGGGAGATTTCAACATCTCTCCAAAGCTTGCGGGCAAGAAACGAAAGTTCGCAAATCTCGTGCAGTATTTCGAAGACGAGCTTGGGTTAAAGTCCGCCTATCATGAATTTTTTAAATTAGGTTACGGCGAAGAAAAACACCCAACGCTTTATTTTCGGTGGCAAGAAAGCAGCCCATTTCATATAGACTATGTCTTTATGCCGCCCTCGCTAATTTCACGGCTCGTATCCGTAGACATCCCTAGCTTTGAGCACTTCACCTCTAGTGACCACCGGCCTGTCATTTGTGAACTCGCCTAAGAGGAAATCCGTCTGTAACCTTAACTCAGTAAGGTATTTATCTACGTCAGCGATCGTGACCCGCATGGGCCAAGACTACAGGCTTGGCGGCAAAGCCGTAGAGCGCGGCCGCGCCGTTGACGCGGGACGCCCTAATCCTTAAACTCAATTATGGCGTTTAAGACAGATGAAAAACCAGAAACATCAAATCCAGTTCAAAAGCATCATAATGCAAAATTATGTTTCGCAGAAGAACTAGATGATATCCTTGGCGCTCACCGTCTTTCATTCTTCTCTCAGCAGACTTTTAAAAATAATGCAAAGAAGCAAGCACGCGCCCATGGGTTGTCTCATATACTTCCCTATCTAGGTATTGGCTTGGCCCCTCTAGGCCTATTGATTGGTTTAAGAGAACCTATAGCCGGAGGCGCTTTTTTAGTTGCTAGCCTGACATCGATAGTCATTGGTTTAAGATACGGAAAAACTCCAAGTTCACAGCAATATAATAAACTCATGGAAGGCGCTACAAATCCAATTGTGGCAAAGATAGTTTTAGATTGGGCAAATGGATTAGCATCTTCGGATATAAAATTTTATCAACATGACGGCGATAACGCGTTTAAGGAAATTTCCAAAAAGTGCCGTGTTGATGAGAATATGCCGATGGTTCTTTTAGGTGACGACCTGCACCTAAAAGCCCTCAAACACGCCAAAGACTTACAGAATACACCTTTTTATTTTTCAAAGCATAATTATGAAACAGTTTTCTCCCCCCTAAAGGAAGCTTTAAGTCAGCTACCTGAATATGAGCATTTCAAACCTGATTACGAACCTGAATCTGTTCTTAAACAGCCATCAACGCAGTCTCCTGCTGCGGAAAAGTCCTCGAAATTACAACAGAATGAAGACATCAAGAAGGCTATAGCACCGGAAGAGTTGCGCATCGAAGACGCTAAGCGTCGAGGCACCTACTATAAAAAACGTTCTCCAAAAGCGAAGGACTACTTACACTTAAAGGCTATTCTAAACAGCTCTTACTTGATGAACCTCTTTCTCGATTATACGAAATCTGATGATTTCAAAACTTTCGTCCTTAAGACAAATAAAACTCGTGGATTATGGGTAGAGGTGTTTCAGTTTATATATGATCACTGGAATGAATGGTGTGCATACAAAAACAACCCGTATCAGATTAGCCCTTTTGCCAAAAAATTATTTGGGCCTGGGCTTTTAAACTATAAAGCTGAACAGCCAGAAAAACGGAAAAAGTTTCGTAAGGGCGAACATCGTGAAATGAGCGACTTTATTATCGACTGTTTTATTCTTCCTACAGATGAATTAACATCAACAGACCAACTAGATTTAATTGATAGTCTGAAAAAAGACACTTCCAAGCTCTAACTTTGCGGGCCCCCTAGGGGCCCCTCAAAAAGATCTCTGCCCTTAGTCAAATCTTCATGATTAATTTCAGGTGCTTCCCAATGAGAAGCAATGAAACTTAAACATGAAAGAGCTACTATGATTGACACACTTCTCACCTTTAAGGAGGTCGCCAAAATTACGCGGCTTCACCCCTCCTCTGTCCGCCGCAAGGCCAATGACCCTAATGACCCGTTTCCTAAGTTTTACACTTACGGGATACGCTATGCGCGCTTTAAGGAATCTGAAATCAACGGTTGGATTTCAGAATTGGAGCCTGCCTAATGGCCCGCAAACACTCCAGGCTTTCTATTTGGTTTAAGGACCATGCTGAGTTAGATAGAGTTGAAATCTGGGCTAACCGCCAAGGAGAGAAAATTATCCCTTGGTGTTACAAAGCTATCTTAAGGCAAGCTCAGGCTGAGAGTTTCGATGACTTCCTCGCGGTCACTGCGCGAACCTTCTCTTTGTGAAGGTCATAACATTTTTCACCATCACAAATTTTAGGACTATTCAAATCAAAAATACTGGATAACTCGTCAGTATAAACGAAATAATTTGAATCTAATTCTGCAGCCTTATTTTTTAAATTTGTTTTAGCTGCCTCATCTGTTATTTTTCCTGCTTCGGCCGCAATTTTTATTCGCCGCGCCAAGTCAGTAATAACGGCATGCGCTGCAACAGCCTCTTCGACGGCTCCTTGGCCATCTTCTTCGAACCACTTACGGACTTGCTGCAATTCACTGCCAGTAGCTGCTTCAACGACATTACAGGACTTTTTGAAAGTACTAGAAAGTTTAGCAGCCCAGCTTTGCTCTGCAACGACCTCTCCATCACTAGGGTTTACAGGAGGTGTCGTGTGACAAGTGTATAATGTTGTCGCGGCTAGCGCGGATAGTGCAATAAGTTTTATGATTGGCGCCTGTTTTTGTGTTCTTATTTTTGTTTACTCTTAGTTAACTAAATCGTATATTGCAACCAAAAAGGGAAATCGTGAAAAAATTTAGTGGCGCCGTAATATTACTTTTCATCCTTAGCTTATCTGTTGCTGCTGTCTGGCAACACTGTTTTTGCCAAGACCAAGACATAGTCCTTGTCCCTCCGCCAACGTTAGAAGCAATCGAAATTCCTTCAAATATATTTGAATTTCCAGAAACGGTAACAAATCCAGACATTAAATCTTTTCTTGGAAGTTTGGATCAAGTGAACTGTCTCCCTTCTGCAGCAAAAAACACTAAACAAATGCTCGGAAATCGAGGTTTCGTTTATATACCCCCGGAATTATTATCCCATGACCGCTTTAAATCTGAACTCTTCGGGCCTAGTAAAAAAATGGCGATTAAGGTTAAAGGCGCAAATAAAATATTAGGTCATTGGGAGCAATATTCTCACAATGTGAACATGCCAACTCTGATCATCATATATTTAGAGAATTCATTACCCCACAATCAAAATTATATTATGTTCCGGACAGACATTCCCAAGACACACCGTCCAAAACCAAAATAGCTTTCCTAGATGGAGAGTGCGAGAGCGAACAACCGACAAACGAATTATATAGGAGATTCTTAGCGCAACCAATAGAAAGTAAGCCTATTGCATTTAACTTATATATTGAGAGTCCGTGTACTAAAAAAAGTGAAACCGATGCAGTTTGCAATTTTACTAATGAAGATAAAAGTAAAGTCTATCCCGCTAAAGTTTCAATTACAGAAGCAGAGAGCCTCTTATCCGAAAAAATTAGCATGTCTTTACAGAAGTTACCGGGAGGCATACCGGAACAAATTACCACTTTTTTAGACGTAAACTACAACTTGCTTTGTAAAGATGAAGAAGCAATCTTAAAAAATATTGACTTCTTTGGGACGGACGTAACTAATCTATGTAAAACAAAAACGCTAGACGGGTTAAAAGCTCAATTTAACTTTATTAATACTCCTAGTAACCTTCTTGCGATTGCTACTTATGAAGATTTTTCGGATGCTAGCAAGCTCTGTAAAGGGAACACAGATGAAGTTAAGATATGTCATAAAAATAACCGCGAAAAGTCAAAAAAAATATTAAAAAAAATTAGATCGACCAAAAGTAATCTTACTGAAGTCGATATATTTTTCGGACTTATAGAATCCACTAATGAACAATCCGGACTGAATGGAACTGCTTCAAATATTGGACTTAAACGGGCTGACGAGCTTAGGAATTGGGTTGTTGTTAGAAAAGCAGCAACTGATATTAGTCTTCTCGCTCATGAAATAGCGCATATTTTTGGCGGGCGTCATGCTGCAACCAATGAAGGATCTGGCCGTAGTTTCAAACTCTACCCTAACGAGCCTTCTCACCCAGCTTATGAATTTAAGCAAACTGACAATGCCATTTATGCTACATTACGAGCGAGCCCCAACTCTCTTACAAATTTTTAAAAAAAAACGAAGGAAACTAAATTTATTCGGCTACCCGTTTTTTCGGCATCTAATATTACTTGCAACATAAATGGAACCAAAGTCACACTTTGCGATGAAGATGAGGAATCCACACCGGAGAGGGCTGATACAGGCAAACATTGCAAAGCCGCGGACTTTTATCTGACTGAAATGTCGAACGCGCTTGGGTACACGCCAGTGAGTAAGGAGCCGCAATATATAGAAGTAACTTATCCTGAAACTTCTAAGTTCAAAAATTTAGTGGCCGACGAAGATAAATGCAACCTGATTAGTGAATTCGGAAAAGATTTAACATATATTGGCGGGACAAAATTTAGAGAAGGAAACAATACTCTTATAGGTTCGTCAGTGGAGAAATTTGAATATGATCCAAAAAAGGAATCCATACTCATAATTTCTAGTTCAAGCATAGATGACAAAACTTCAAGAAAAGATAACCTCAAATATGCTAACAAGCGAGGAAGGAAATTTGTTGAGTCCGAAATTTTAAAGAACTTACCTGGGAAAAAACCAATAGTTAGAATATGTGTTGGTGAGGATTTAAATTTACCGCTTTCAAAAAATGTACTTTTAGAAACCAAATCTGAAATGCCCGGCGAACCAAATAAGCGGATTTTTGCAGCAGCCTTTATTTATCCGAATGTAGGCCCAATTTCCGATAAGTAAAGATTAAGTTAGAAACCTCAATGATCGCAAAAGAGAGTTACATGTTTAAAATCTAATAAGCGAGAAGCGGGGCAGATTCACTATTCGGATTTTAATAACCCAATCGCTTGGTATTGCATAATTTTGAACCAAATTTCGCACTAGGAGACTAATAAGGAAAAGGCATTAATTGGACTATCAATATTTGTTGCTCTGGCAACATTATGGTCAGGTATCATTCAATATAACATCTGCTCGAACGGAAATGACACCATTCCTTGAAAAGCAATTAGCTACTTATTCCGAAATAATCAAAGTTGTAGGGATAATGTCGGCGGCGACAGATGTCGAAACAATTCAGAGGCACAAGTCAAAATTCGTATTGTTGAACCTCGAACGCTGACGGAACACAAACAAAAATAGGCGATTGCATTATGTACCCGCTCAATTACATTTACAAATGTATTCGTTCGATAACATTACAAAAAGTAACTGAACATTGACATTTATAAATGTCATCGATAATAGACATTATAAACTTAGAGAACTCAAATGAAGTCAGTTAACATCCAACATGTGCGAGATATAGGTGCTCTTGTGCGCCGCAGGCGCAAAATAATGCTGTTAGATCAAGCCGAGTTGGCCGAGCGCATTGGCGTAAGCCGTGCTTGGATTATCAAAGTCGAAAAGGGACACCCAAATGCACAAGCAGGTTTAATCTTTGGTTTGTTTAACTATTTGGACATTTCCATTGAAGCCCATTTTTCGACGAGAGTCAGGTCGAAAAGCATGAACTCCGAGATACTTGATAAAATTAAGGACCGAACAAGTTCTCCGGGGCAAAGAATAAATGGATAATTCCCTGATTGTTCTACTAGATGGAGAACGTTGCGGCAGTCTCAAGCGTCTACGTGGTGGCATTGCGCAATTTACTTATGATGAAGATTGGTCCAAATTTCCTCTGTCACTTTCCATGCCCTTGGCTGGGTACCAATTCCGTGGAGAAACGGTTTCAAACTATTTCTGGGGGATATTATCCGACAATGCTCATATTTTAAAAGGATGGGCTCGAACTGCGCAAACATCCCACAATAATCTTTTTGGCCTGTTGGCCGAAGTCGGAGAGGACTGCGCCGGTGCTGTACAAGTGCTTACCGCTGAAAAATTGCATGGTATCGAACGACTTCCAAAGGATAGTATTAAATGGATCGACGAAGTTGAGATAGGGCAACGCCTTCAAGAATTAAATAAAGATCAAGCGGCCTGGCGTCGACCAACGGATCAAGGACGGCTCTCACTCGCTGGGGCACTCCGTAAGACCGCCTTTTTAAAACAAGGGGGACGCTGGGGCATTCCGAGCGGTAAAATACCGACGACCCATATATTTAAACCCGAAATCCAAGGGCTTGATGGGCAATTGCTCGATGAACATATTTGCCTGAAACTCGCTAGGCATTTAAACTTAAATGCGGCTCATTCAGAAATAATAGATTTTAATGGTCAACGCGCAATTGTTGTCGAACGCTACGACAGATATCAGCGTTCTGATGGAACCTTTCAACGCATTCACCAAGAAGATATGTGCCAAGCTTTGGGAGTCCATCCTAACCTGAAATATCAAAATGCAGACGGAGGTAAAATAAAGGGGCCTAGTACAGAAGACATCATCCAACTTCTCAGGTCAGTTTCATCTGACCCCGCCGATGATGTTAAGAAATTCATTAAGTCCGTGATATTTAACTGGCTTATTGGAGGCACCGATGCACATGCTAAGAACTACTCCTTGTTAATTCTACCTAAGGGACAGATAGCCCTCGCCCCACTCTATGACATAAACTCAATATTACCCTTTTATGAGCACGAGCAGCGCAAACTCAAGCTTTCCATGAAAATAGGTAATAACTATGCAATTCACAAGATTACAGGTCGTGACTGGGCGAAGCTTGGTAAGGATTGCGGTGTCAAAATTTCAACTATCGAAACGTGGATGGAACTCATGAGCAGAGCCATTTTACCCACATTTGAGTATATTTCTAAAGACCTACGGGAAAACGGGGTGGACCACCCCATTATTGACAATATGGCCCGGCTCATTGAGGCGAATATTGAAGCATGTTCTAAACAATTTGCTGATAAGTAACTCAACAAATGTATGGACAGTTAAGCCTATGAAGCCCGATGTTAACAGGCACAAGAGACCTATATGCTGATTTTGAAAAATATTGGGACATTCAAAGACGCATTTTAGAGCTCCAGAGCATTAAACTCATCAACCGCCTATGTAGTCTATTTTTTTGCCAAATCTAATAAATACGCAGCCCATGCATCCAATGCTTCTCTCTTCTCTTCCTTCCAATCATGGCGCTGATAGATTGCGACAATGCCCGATACTGAACCAGATTTATGATTTAAAATCGCTTCGGTCACTTCTAGACGAACACCCATTTTTTGAAGGCCCGTCGCGCAGGTCCGCCGAAAGTCATGTAGAACAACACCACCATCAAGTCCCAACTGTTTCCTCGCCCGCGACCAGGCTCGCGTGAGGGCCTTTTGATCTATTGGTTTGCTTCTATTTACCGGTGATGAGAAAATGTAATCAGAGTTTCCTGCGTGAGGTATAGCTTCCTGTATCGAATCTATGGCTAAATCTGAAAGTGGTACGTCATGTGGGCGTTTATTTTTTGTCCATTCTTTGGGTAACGACCATATTTTTTCTGATAAATTTAACTCTTGCTGAGACATGTGTGCGACCTCTGCCCGCCTTTGACCTGTTACTAACGCCAGCTTCAAAGCAATTTTAACCGGCGGAGATAGGTTGGAAACTGCATCTATCTCTCTCCAGAAGGTGGTGACTTCTTCATCTGTTAAAAATCGATCACGTGGATTTTCTGCATAAGGCATCTTCAGCGCCATCATTGGGCTTACCGAAAGATAATCTAATGCAACACCATGATTGAGGATTTGCCTTAAAAGTGCGTGTGTTCGGTTCGCTGTAGTCTGCCGACCAGAAATGCCATCACCTATGGTAAGAACAAGTCGGCTAATTCGAGCTTTGGTTAGTTCATTAATATCTAAAGATCCAAGTCTTGGGCTGATCTGTTTAATCCATAGCTCATTCTCATAAGCTACAGACCTTTTTGCTTCGCCCTGGCTCGCGCGGTAACTTAACCAAAGGTCTTCAAAGGTTCTAATATCGCGAGCTTGCTCAAACTTACGGGCATCTTGCTTTTCCTTCGCAGGGTCATCTCCCTTAGAAACATCTGCCAATATACCACGCGCTAAGTCTCTTGCATCCTTGAGACCTACACCTGTTTTATTTCCAAACTGCCCTAGAGTTATGCATCTCTGTTTACCCAGATGAGTTCTGTAACGAAATGTCCAAGTCTTACGGCCATTTGAGGTCACGCGGATTGATAAACCCGGTACGCCTCCCTCATCGGGAACATCATACCTTTTATCTTGCCCTTTTAGAGCCAATATAGTCTGGTTAGTCAGTCGTTTCATTTACAATGCTCTGTGACCCGAAGGCTCTGGGGTCACACTGGGGTCACAAAAACAACGCGCTCCAATGAAATCCAATAATCACCAATGAGTGTATTTACCTATATATTACAATGACTTATATCATTTAATACGGTTCAATGAAACCCTGTAAAAAGGGGTATTTTTTGATTTGTAATCAGGGGGTCCGCGGTTCAAGTCCGTGTGGGCACCATTTTCCTATCATAGCAAGTTGCGTAAGTCTCTGAAAAGTCTCGGAAAATCCCTCTTTCCTGTACTTTCCACACGGTAACTCGCGCGATTTGCCTCACTTCTTGCCTTACAAAAGGCGGACGCAGGAGATGGCAGTATGAAAGCGATTAGGCGGCCCGACCAATACCTACGGTTACGCGGTGATATTTGGCATTACGTGCGGCGAGTGCCCAAGGCAGTCAGCCACATAGACGACCGCACTTTGATATACCGTTCCCTTGATACGGATAGCCGCAAGGTTGCGCGGCAGCGGCGAGACATATGCGCCGATGCGGATGAACATCGCTGGCATGAAATCACGCCGAGCCGTTTTACCTCAACACAGAGAGAGGCCAGCTACCGCGAAGTTAGCCAACACGCCCGCTCGCTGGGGTTCAACTAGAGCCGATGGACAGCCTTATTTCACGCGATACCGTCACGGATTTGTTGCACCGCTTGCAGGCATTGGGGCCGTTAAAAGAAGCCGCGCAGCCCAAGGAAGAGCAGGACGCAGACGCCTTACTAGGTGTTGCCAAGACGCCTTCTGCTACCATCGCGCAAGCTATGGACTTATACTTATCCGAGATCGTCGCCGACGAACTCGCTAGTAAATCACCGGAACAGGTGAACAACTTTTCTAAGATTAAACGCCGCGCCGTGGCGAACTTCGTCAATATAAACGGCAATATAGATATGCGGGATATTACCCGCGAACACGCCCACGCCGTACGAAAATTCTGGCATGAGCGCATCCACCCAAAGGACGACTCCAAGCCTATGAGCGGTAGCAGCGGTAACAAAGGCTTAGGCAGTTTGCGTAAACTCTACCGCCGTTACTTCGAGCATATAGGCGAAGAAGAGCGCGAAAACCCTTTCCGCAACATGCGCTTCAAGGATAAAATTTTAACCAAGGTCATGCCCTTTAAGGACGATTGGTCAGGTCACGCATACTCGCGCCAGATGTTTTTGAAGGCCTCAATCGACAAGGCGCACTCTCTGTATGGCCTTGATTGACACAGGATGCAGACCAAGTGAGCTGGCGAATATCACGCCAGAGAACATAAAGCTGGACACCGAGGTTCCGCATATCCGCATCCGCCCAACGAAAGATAGAGAGCTTAAATCAGGCGCATCTGTCCGCGACATTCCGCTTGTAGGGGTTGCACTCGAAGCTATACGGCAATCCCCGAACGGCTTTCCGCATTATCGAGACCGTAGCTATTTACTAAGCGCGTCGCTTACAAAAGCGTTCAAAGCGAGAGAGCTGTTCCCGACCAAACAGCACCGTATTTACAGCTTTCGGCATAGCTTTGAGAGCCGTATGTTAGAGGCTGGATTAGACTTTGGATTGCGCTGCACATTGATGGGACACCGCAACCCACGACCTGAATATGGGGATGGCGGCTCGCTTGCTTACCGTCGTGAAGAGCTGTTGAAGATAGCCCACCCCGTCAGTGACGAGCTATTACAGAGCTATCCATTTAGGGGCTGAAAATATCGGCTTATGCAGCTTTGTCGGCATCCGATAGGAGCGAGGCAAGCAAAGCCTCGCGATCGTCAAGCGCGTCATACTCTTGCTTAAGACGCTCCAAAACAGGCCAGTATTTTAGGCCGTATCGCTGAACGAGTTGAGCTGCGATAGTCATGCCACGTTTAATATCAGCGCGGGATGGGGCTTCTGTTGGGGTGTTTTTTGATATGTTTTGGGCTTTATCCACGCATAGATTATATCGCATCTACTACGTCTTTTTGCGAAGAAAAGAGTTGAATAATTTGGGTGTTGCGGGTCAAGCAATGACGCCGAACGCAGACACCTTACTTGTAAAAGACCGAAGTAACTTTAATTCGATATCCTAATTAGGCTGCGATCTTTAGAGTCCCTAATATCCACCTAAGAGTCTACTGATTAAAAAAGGGCCACTATTGTGGCCCTTTTCTATCTTTGTTAGCTGGACAGCTACGAAAGAACTCACCTCATTTACAAATAGATATAAGAATGCAGACTCAAGAGGACCTATTTTTGAGAAGGGACGCCTTCAACCTTTAAAATCGCTGCAAAGGGAGCGAGCTGCTGCGGTTGATTCTGGAAAGATTAAGACCTTACGAAAGGCTGGTGTCCAAGGAACGGTCGAAAGGCTAGTGAAATATCCTGAAATGAAAAAGACTTCTACTAAGAAGCGCATAAGTTATCTTGCTGAAAAGGCCGAAATTAAGGAGGTAGAACGTTTCCTTAGTATGGAGGACGCTGACCTCAAAGACATAGGGCGTGAAACTTTTGATCGATCATTAAGAGACGCTAGGAGCTTTGACGAGTGAGCAGCGGATCAGATGTAGATTACGAATTAAGGCCAGCAAAAGGTTTGGATCGTAAGATCTTCCTTGACCTTCTGTCTCGTTATCAGCGCTGGGTCCCCTTAGATGGGGCTGTTTATATTTCGATGGGCGGATACCCTATGTCAGACCATAGGGTGATCTATCGACGTTTCGGCTTAGAACATCTGATTTCAATCGACGGAGAAAAACATGTGGTGGACCGTCAACGTTTCAACAAGCCAACAGAAAAAACAAAATGCCTACACCTTTGATCAAATATATTGATTGAGAACTTCGACGAAATTCTCAGTGAAAATGAAATTCCAGATACCGCTACGCGAGTTGTTTGGATGGACTTTACCGAACCCAATAAACTATCTGATCAGCTTTCACAATTTGAAAAGGTTAGTTCTTGCTGATGAGGAGGTTGATATAGTCGAACGCTTGGGTTTCTCTAAATTTGGTGCCACGGATGCCAAGACATATTTTGAGGACTTTAAAGAATTTTCGAGGTTTTACCCCAATCATGCAGTTGTTGAATATTGATAACTTAGTAGTTGAGGCTTGCCTAACAAATAGCCTTTTTTTTCTGCCTCACAAACGTCTTGCGCTAACGCCTAAATCATTGTAATCATTAAACATTCAGGACGATGGGCACCCCGTGTGGGGGCACCATTACACTACCTTTTCAATCTAATATGTTATTGAAAAGGCTCAACTTTGGGCTTTGTCACGTTAATGCCAGTTTTCAAACAATCCGCTAAGCTCACGCGATGAAAACCTCAATCTACAGCCGTCACCGCTTCCATCCAGACAT
>JALZUE010000073.1 GCA_023301705.1 Alteromonadaceae bacterium
CACAACGTACAAACCTTATAATATTAAGTTTAATCAAATAACTTGTATTTTTTATCTAGCGGTTTATTGAAACGCTTATTAACATCCCCATATAGATTTTAATTACGCATATTTTTAATTGAGTATGTTGGCTCTATATTTTTATTTCCGAGAGAGTACCTATGAGCAAAGCGCTATCAGGCATCGTTGAAATTCCAGTTTTAGCATTACGTGATGTTGTAGTTTACCCACAAATGGTTATACCTTTATTTGTTGGTCGAGAAAAATCGATTCGTTGTTTAGATATTGCAATGGAGTCAGATAAACAAATTTTCTTAGTGGCACAAAAAGATGCTGCTATTGATGACCCTACGGCTGAAGATGTTTATCAAACAGGTACTGTAGCGACTATATTACAAATGCTGAAGTTACCTGACGGTACGGTTAAAGTACTTGTTGAAGGTTTACAACGCGCTGAAATATCGAAATTTACTCGTACAGAAGACCATTTCTTGGCTGATATTCAATACTTATCTTCTGAAACAAACGAAGACGCTGAATTTGATATTCTAGTACGCTCGGCTATTTCTCAGTTCGAAGGCTACGTTAAACTGAATAAAAAAATACCACCTGAGGTGTTAACTTCTGTGTCTGGTATTGAAGAAGCTGAACAATTAGCAGATACCATGGCTGCTCATATGCCATTAAAGCTTGTTGAAAAACAAAAAGTACTTGAAATTACCAATGTTACTGAGCGCCTAGAATACTTAATGGCGCAAATGGAAGGTGAAATAGATTTACTTCAAGTAGAGAAAAAAATACGAACACGCGTTAAAAAACAAATGGAAAAAAGTCAGCGTGAGTATTACTTGAATGAGCAAATGAAAGCAATTCAAAAAGAACTCGGTGAAATGGACGAGGTACCTGATGAAGGTGAAGCCTACGAGAAGAAAATTGAAGAAGCTCAAATGCCTAAAGAAGCTAAAGATAAAACCTTAGCTGAATTAAAAAAATTAAAAATGATGTCAGCAATGTCAGCTGAAGCAACGGTTGTTCGTAGCTACATTGACTGGATGATCAGTGTACCATGGAAAAAACGCAGTAAATTAAAACGCGACTTAACCTTAGCACAAACAGTATTAGACAAAGACCACTATGGCTTAGATAAAGTTAAAGAACGTATTTTAGAATACCTTGCCGTTCAGCAACGTGTTAGTCAACTTAAAGGGCCTATCTTATGTTTAGTGGGGCCTCCTGGTGTTGGTAAAACATCGTTAGGTCAATCAATTGCTAAATCTACGGGTCGCAAATATGTTCGTATGGCATTAGGTGGCGTGCGTGATGAAGCTGAAATTCGCGGCCATCGTAAAACTTATATTGGTTCTTTACCGGGTAAATTGATTCAAAAAATGGCAAAGGTGGGCGTAAAAAACCCATTATTCCTTTTAGATGAAATTGATAAAATGGCGTCAGATATGCGTGGCGATCCATCTTCGGCATTACTTGAAGTACTAGATCCTGAACAAAATACAAGCTTTAACGATCATTATTTAGAAGTTGATTACGATCTTTCTGATGTTATGTTTGTTGCTACATCGAATAGTATGGATATACCTGGGCCATTACTTGACCGTATGGAAGTTATTCGTTTATCTGGCTATACCGAAGATGAAAAATTAAATATTGCCAAGGATCATTTGCTTGAAAAGCAAATAGAACGCAATGGTTTAAAAGCAAAAGAAATTACTATTGATGATAGCGCTATTATTGGTGTTATTCGATATTATACACGAGAAGCAGGTGTTCGTGGTTTAGAGCGTGAAATATCAAAACTTTGTCGTAAAGCAGTGAAAGCGATTTTACTTGATAAGACATTAAAGAAAGTTGTAATTAATCAAGAGAACTTGAGTGAATACCTAGGTGTTCAACGTTTTGATTATGGTAAAGCTGATGATGAAAACCGTATTGGTTTAGTCACTGGTTTAGCTTGGACTCAAGTTGGTGGTGAGTTATTAACGATTGAAACGGCTTCAGTGCCTGGTAAAGGTAAATTATCTTATACCGGTTCATTAGGTGATGTTATGCAAGAGTCTATTCAAGCGGCTATGACGGTAGTAAGAAGCCGTACTGAAAAGCTACGAATTAATGACGACTTTAATGAAAAGCGTGACATTCATGTTCATGTACCTGAAGGAGCAACACCTAAAGATGGCCCTAGTGCTGGTATTGGTATGTGCACCGCATTAGTGTCTAGTTTGACAGGTAACCCTGTAAAAGCTGATGTTGCGATGACAGGTGAAATAACCTTACGTGGTGAAGTATTGGCAATTGGTGGTTTGAAAGAAAAGTTATTGGCAGCGCACCGAGGTGGAATAAAAACGGTTGTTATTCCTAAAGAAAACGAACGGGATTTAGCTGAAATACCTGATAATGTGAAAGCTGATTTATCCATTCATCCAGTGAAGTGGATAGATGAAGTATTAGCTTTAGCACTAGAGAATCCTTATGAAAAATGGTCTGTAGAGCCTAAACCTAAGAAATAAGAGCAAAAAAATCGAGAAAAATGCAAAAAATGACATAAAATTGCATTTTTTTCTTTTCAAACGCTAAAACTATGATAAGTTATCTACGCTAAATCAGCTAAAGCTATATGTAGTAGGGGCTTTAGTTAAAATAATGAAAAGAATAATAATTTTTATTTTACTTGGAACTCAGTACTGATATTTTTATCAATTTAATTTAGTCGTGATAAATTGATGTACTATAAAATAACATTGAAGAGGAAGACACTGTGAATAAGTCTCAACTAATAGAGAAAATTGCTGCTGGCGCTGATATTTCTAAAGCTGCTGCTGGTCGCGCATTAGATTCATTTATCGAAGCGGTAACTGAAGAATTAAAAACTGGTGAGCAAGTAGCTCTAGTTGGTTTTGGTACTTTCTCTGTACGTGACCGCGCAGCTCGTACAGGACGTAACCCACAAACTGGTGCAACAATTGAAATTGCTGCAGCTAAAATACCTTCTTTCAAAGCAGGTAAAGCATTAAAAGATGCATGTAACTAATCTATTATTGAATAGATTGTTACACCAAGAAAACCACCATTAAGGTGGTTTTTTCTTTTTTAAGTATTAGCTTTTAAGAATTGTTACAAATACTGATAATACAACTTCAAGCCTTTGTTTCCTTTTGATAGAATCAATAGCATCAATTAAACATATAAACTTTTCGGTTTTAAGAGAAAAAAATGTTAGAAAATATTAGAGAAAAATCACAAGGCGTGGCCGCAAAAGTCATTCTTGGTCTTATTATCATTACCTTTGCTTTTGCTGGCATTGGTAGCTATACCAATTCTGTTGATACGTCAGTTGCAGAAGTTAACGGTGATAAAATATCACAACAAGAATTAGAGCAAGCATTTCAGCAACAACGAAATCGTTTAACTCAACAATATGGTGAAGTATTTGAAACCTTTTTAAATGATCCTATTTATTTAAATAATTTACGTAATGATGTGTTAAGTAACTTAATTAATGAAAAATTACTTAATCAAAGTGTTTCAAATTTAGCGATTAGAATATCTGATGAACAAATTAAAAAAACAGTACTTGAAATGCAAGAGTTTCATGTTGATGGCGTTTTTAATAACGATCGTTATTTAGCATTAATTAATCAAGCAGGTTATCGTGAATCTGCCAATTTTCGTGATTATTTACGTGTTGAAATGGCCACACAGCAATTAACTCAAAGTTTAGTAGCAAGTGAGTTTAGTTTACCTTATGAGGCTAAGTTGGCATCAGAGTTACGTGATCAAACTCGTGATATTCGTTTTGCTACTATTGCTTCTGAACAGTTTAAAGCACATGTTACTGTTTCTGAAGATGAAATTTCAGCTTATTACCAAGAAAATCAAAATCGTTTTCAGTATTTAGAAAAAGCCAAAGTTGATTACGTTTTATTAGATGTAAGTGACATTGTTAATACAATTGAAATTAATGAAGACGATGCGAAAGCATATTATCAAGATAATATTCAAGCATACACGAGTGAAGAGCAGCGCCGAGTTTCTCATATCTTAATTGAGTTAGGTGATGATGCTGAAACGACAATAAATGAACTTAAAAACCAACTTGATCAAGGTGCTGACTTTGCCGAATTAGCAAAAGAAAATTCTGCTGATACCTTCAGTGCAGAAAATGGAGGTGATCTTTCATGGTTAGAAACTGGTGTTATGGTGCCTGCATTTGAAACGGCTGCATTTGCACTAGTGAATGAAGGTGATGTGTCTTCTGTGGTAGAAACTGAGTTTGGTTTTCACATTATTAAGTTAACAGAGTTTAAACCATCAGAAATTACTGATTTTGATGATGTTAAAGATGAAATATTAACATCTGCTAAAAATGATGCTGCACAAAATAAATTCTTTGAATTGAAAGAAGAATTAAGTCGTGTAAGTTATGAAATTCCAGATGACTTATTAGAAGCTGCAAGTGTTGTTGGTGGCGAAGTTAATACCTCTGATTGGTTAACTCGTACCACAGATATTGCTCCATTTAATAATAGTAATGTTTTATCAGCTGTATTTTCAGATATCGTATTGACTGAAAACTTAAACTCAGATGTTGTTGAAGTTTCTGACCAGTTAGCAATTGTGGTTCACTTAAATGATTACCAGGCAGCTGAAACTAAACCGCTTGATGTTGTTAAAGCTGATATTGAAAATTCATTAATTACTGAAAAAGCAAACACTAAAGCACAACAAACTGTTGATGAATTATTAGCAAGTTTAGTTGCTGGTGATGATGTGTCAGCTCGTTTAACTGAATTAGGTACTAGTTTTGAAGTTAATATGAATACACCTAGAACGGGTAGTAATGTGAATACAAGTATTGTTAAAAAAGCATTTACATTGCCTCACCCCAGTGAAGAATCTAATTCATTAGGTAATGTCGTGTTAACTAACGGTGATGTTGCATTGGTTGAAGTTCAATCAATTACCGCTGGAAGCTTTACTGATGAAGCATCAGAACAGTTTGCAGATCAATTAGCATCTCAACTAGCTCGTTCGGCTTATTCTGCTTATATTGGCTCTTTAGAAGAGCAAGCTGATATTACTCGTAAGCTTGGTACTAGTGTAGATTCACCTTTCTAAGTGAGATAAGTAGAGCTATATAAAAAATCCGATGATAGATTCATCGGATTTTTTATATATAGTGATAAATTACTTAAAACTAATTATTAATAATTTTTGTATAATTAAATACTTCTACGTATAATTTCATACATGTTGACTTGAGTTTGTCCTAGTTTGAACGTTAAAACACAATCAAAAAATTGGCTAAGTTTCTCACTTATATTAATTATTTGGCTAAATGGCCTTATACCTTTTGTGAGTTCAGCTGCATTTTTATCATCGATAAACAAAAATACCAATTTCGATGCTGTATTAATTTGTACTACTTCAGGCTATAAGTGGGTAAGTAAATCAGCAATGTATGAAACAGGTACGCTTGTTTTTATTGATGATATTACGAATGATGATAAGTCTGAACTGCCACCGATAGATCACGCTAATTGTCCTATTGTTGTTTTAGCTGATCAAAGCTCAAATATTGATACTACTTCAGTTTTATCTTTCTTCCCTATTGAAAATACTTCGCAATTATATACTCATTACTTTCGTTATGACGTTAGTGTTAATGCCTATCTTATTGCTTCACCTCGAGCGCCACCAATTATTGGCTAATTTCTTAGCTTATTATATTCAAAATTTATTTCTTAATTAAGTTGATGTGTCATATTGCGAAATAGCAATAACACCAGAACGACGATATAAAATTTTGAATATCAATTTATCTTTAAAATAAGAGCATATAACAATACTTGTTTATGCTAGTTAATTTTAGGTGCATTAAAAGCACTAGTTCTATTGGATATTTTATGTTTTTAAGTAAAAAGTTTTGTGCTTCTGCATTATTAGCAAGCACACCTGTTTTATTATCATCGAGTTTAGTTTTTTCAGCTCAGACATTTGCAAAGGAATCGCAAAGTAATATAAACGAAGTGGAAACGGTTACAGTGATTGCAGATAAGCTTTTCCAAGATACAACCGTGGTTAGTCCAACAAGTTTTGTTAGTGAAGAAGTATTAAATAGTATTAGCGTTCAAACGATCGAAGATGCTATTGCTTATGAGCCAAGCTTAATTGTGCGTCGTCGCTTTATTGGTGATCCAAATGGGGTTATTGGTATTCGTGGCTCAAATGTTTTTCAGGGTACTCGTAGCCAAGTATTCGCTGATGGTTTACCGCTACATTATCATTTACAAACACGTTTTTCAGGTGCGCCAAGGTGGTCATTAGTTTCACCAAGTGAAGTTGAACAGGTAGAAGTGATATATGGCCCATTTTCAGCTGAATACAGTGGCAACGCTATTGGAGGTGTTGTAAACATTAAAACCAAAACACCTGAAAAGCAAAGATTGGTTATTGAAGGGGCTCTATTTAGCCAAGAATTTGATTTATTGAACAGAGATGATCGATTTAATGGCGGTAAAGTTTTTATCGCTTATGAAGATAAAATTGATGATTTAACTGTTTTTGCTTCATATAACCGTTTAGATAATGAAAGCCAACCATTAACACAGTACTTTGGAGCAGCAACGCAAAGCGATGATGGTACCATTGTAAATGCGGGTGTTGAGGGCGTTAACGCTGAAGGTGAAGATGTTGTTTTTTATGCTGATTCAGGTCCTGAAGATGCGTTAACAGAGTTATATAAACTAAAACTAGGGTACGAACTTGGTAATTATCAATTTCGTGGTACGTTAGCGTATGAACAACGTACAAGAGAAGAAACACAATCGCGTAATTTATTAACAGATGATTCAGGAACTGCCTTTTTTAATGGCACTGCTAACTTTAACGGTCAATCATTTAGAGTGAGTGGTAGTAACTTACAAAATCGCGTACAAGAGCGAGACAGTTTATTATTAGGTCTAGGTTTTAGTGGTTTAATTGGTAATAGTGACTGGTTCTTTGATAGTTTTTATAGTCGCTTTGAGATTTTAGATGATAGAGAAATTCGTACTGGCAGAAGCCCTTTAGATCCTGATTTTAATCAAGTTAATGAAGGATTTGGTGGTCGTATAACTGAGTTTGATGATACTGGTTGGCAAACATTTGACTTTAAATTAGGTACTGACAGCTTATTTAATGACGATAAACAACGATTATCTGTTGGTTTTCATGCGGATCGTTATGAATTAAGTATTGTTGCTGATGACTTTAATACCATAACAGGTGAAAGAGCCAGTGATGAAATTGACGGCGATAGAACAACAGGGCGTTCAGACAGTGGCGGACAAACAGAAACGCTAGCGTTATTTTTTCAATACGGTTATGCGTTTAATGATAAGTGGGATATTGCTGTAGGTTTACGTTTAGAAGATTGGGAAACAAGTGACGGTTTTACGGGGAGCATTGAAGTTGATAGCCGTTCAGAAACGGGTGCCTCGCCAAAACTTTCAATTGGTTATTTTCCTACTGAATCGTTATCAGTTCGTTATTCAATTGCTAAAGCACTACGTTTTCCTATTGTTGAAGAGTTATACCGTAATGATGATGCAACAGGTGGAGGCTCAACTTTTATATCTGATCCATCACTAGAGCCTGAAGATGGTATTTTTCATAACTTCTCAATTAATCAAACGTTTGAAGCTGGTAATGTTGGCTTGAACTTATTCTATGATATTGTCGATGATGTTATTTTTAATCAAACAACTTCAACAGATAATGGCAGCGTTACCACCAGTTTACCAACAGACGAAGTAACAACAAAAGGGGCTGAATTTACATTTTCACATAATAATATTGCAGATACAGGCCTTCGTATACGTTATAACTTAAGTTACATACGTGCAGAAATAACAGAGAATATTCTTAACCCTGAGGTGATTGGTAATGAATTTCCTCGTATTCCGCGTTGGAGAAGCAATGTTATTTTTGGTTACGACATTAATGAAAAAGTTGACGTGAATTTAAGTGCAAGATTTGCTAGCAATAGCTTTTCAAGGCTTGATAATTTAGATACCGCAGAGAACGTTTTTGGCGCACAAGACGAATATTTATTTGTTGGCGTAAAAGCGAATTGGCAAATAAATAAAAGTACGCGTATCAGTGCTGGCATTGAAAACATTAATAATGAAGAGGCTTATGTTTTTCATCCTTGGCCATCAAGAACATTTTATCTTGAAGCCAAGTACGTATTTGAAGGTAAATAACTTGAGTTAATACATAGATGAAATTTGTTGAATAGGATATATATTCAACAAATTTCATATAGTATGTTTTAGTTATGATAACTAGTTTAAAGGCAATATTTACTGAGCTAGTGACTAG
>JALZUE010000074.1 GCA_023301705.1 Alteromonadaceae bacterium
CTTTTTTACTATTATTTATCTCACACCTGTCAAAATAAAGTGAAAAATACACACAACAGATACAACAAAGTTCCTAGTTTAAAAAAACTAAGAACTTTGTTGTGTTTTGGACGTTAGGGTTTTAATGGGATAATTTAAAATTTTTCATACGAATTCCGCTTAAAAAAGCAAACGTAAAAAACACAATAATACCAATAAGAATATAACCACTTAAATTGAAAATGCGCTCATAGAAGCCAAACAATAACCAAGTATTAAAGCTAGGTGACAAATAAAAGATAACGCCAGCCATGACCATTGCAGATAACGTTAACTTCAACAAAGCGACTTTTATGTCAGATGAAAGTTGATACACACCTAGTTTTTTTAAACCTTGATACAGTAAAAATGCATTTAATGTGGCTGATAACGTAGTTGCTATTGCCAAGCCAACATAACCAAAAAAAGGCGCAAATATTAAATTGAACCCCATATTCGACACCATCGCAATAATGCCTATTTTAACGGGGGTTTTAGTGTCTTGGCGTGAATAATAACCAGGTGCTAATACCTTAATAAACATAAAGCTAATTAAACCAGACAAGTACGCGAATAATGCATAAGACACTTGTACAACTTCCTGCTGGTCAAACTCTCCGCGCATGAACAGCACCATAATAATAGGTTGCGCCAAGACCATTAAACCCGCTAACGCAGGCAAACCAAAAAAACACACCACTTTTAATGCCCAATCTAAGGTTTGACTAAACTCACGAGTGTTATCTGTTTTACTTTGACTATGAAGCTTAGATAAGCTCGGTAAAATAATAGTCGCAATACCAATACCAAAAATACCTAATGGAAACTCTAATAAGCGATCAGCATAATAAAGCCAGCTGATAGAGCCAGTAACTAAAAAGCTTGCAATTAACGTATCAAGTAATAAATTTATTTGCGTAACAGACACGCCAAATAACGCAGGAATAATAAGCGTACGAATTTTTTTTACACCTTCGGCATGCCAAGCCCACTTAGGTTTAACTAAAATATTCGCTTTAATTAGAAATGGAATTTGAAATAAAAACTGTGCTAAACCACCTAAAAACACACCCCATGCTAATGCATACGCAGGGTTACTAAAAAAGTCAGCACCATAAATTGCCATTAAAATAATACATACATTCAATAACACAGGTGTGAAAGATGAAGCGCCAAACTTTCCTAACGTGTTTAAGGCAGCCCCTGCTAAAGCGGTCAAAGACACAAACCAAAGATAAGGAAAGGTAATTTTTAACAGGCTAGTGGCTAAGTCATATTTAGCGGCTGCAGGCCCATCATTTAACCAATCAACAAACCAGCCAAAACCAAATAAAATCACAAATAATGGTGAAGCAATCATGCCGATTAAGGTCATTATTGAAACAAGCACGCCTAACGTACCTGCCACTTGAGCTATCAGTAAACGAGTATGTTCAAGTTCAGTGCCCTCTTCTTCATCTTTATTTTTATATTCACTTAATACAGGAACAAACGCTTGCGCAAAAGCCCCTTCAGCAAAAAGTCGACGTAAAAAATTGGGTATTTTATTCGCAAAGAAAAACACATCAGACGCTGCACCTGCCCCCATTTTATCGGCAATGACAATATCGCGTACTAAACCAAGCACACGAGAAATTAAGGTCATAAAAGTAACAATTAAGCCTGATTTTATTAATTTTTTACTCAAAAGAAATTCCGTAAAAGTTGAAAAGTAGTAGTGAAAATCAATTAAACATTAATAATCTTATATATACATGCTCAACCAAAAGTATTGATACTTAAAATAGAGTAAATATTATGCCGTGAAAGTGAACATAGCCTCAACCATTATTACAATTAAGCCTCAAATTTCATGAAAATTCTCGTTATAACGGTGAAAAATTAAAAATAATATAAATAATTGCTACACAATTGATGAAACAACAAGCCTCTCTCTAGAATTTAAGTTATAATTGCATACAAGCAGGATTCATTCATTTGAGCTTGTATTTTAATTTTATTTTAAATAAAACGCTAAAGGGTTTGACAAAGTGCCATAAAAAAGGCATATTTCGTCGCCTTAAATTTAAGCTTATTATCACTTTTAGGAGTTCACCTTGGCTAACTCAAAGCAAGCTAAGAAACGCGCAGTTCAATCAGAAAAGCGTCGTCAACATAATGCAAGCCGTCGTTCAATGATGCGTACTTTAGTAAAAAAAGTAATCGCTGCTATTGAAGCCGGTGACAAAGCAACAGCTACTACTGAATTAGCTGCTGCAACACCAATTTTAGACCGTTACTCGGCTAAAGGTCTTATTCATAAAAATAAAGCTGCTCGTAGCAAAAGTCGTTTAAACGCTGCTATTAAAGCTCTTTAATTTTTAGATATTTATAAATATAAAAAACCAGCTTAGGCTGGTTTTTTTTTGCTTAAATTTTACCTTTGATTATTACATTAAACAGTTAAACCCTTAAAACTATTGTTTAATAGCGCAAGCTTAAATTGACGACATGGCACTTATCACCAAAAGAAAAATCTAATAAAAAATATCACTGATACAATAAACGGTTCTTATTGCCACATAAACATCAATACTTTTGCATGTAAACACCTTATATAACACTAGAAAACCATCGTCGATACGTTATAATTCTCAGTAATTTATCAACCAATGGTTTACACATAATGCCAAATTTTGTTATTGAATACGGTGAATCTCTCACTAAGCAAATTTCTCCAGAAGAATTAATGGATAAAGTATATGAAGGCGCTAAAGCTAGCGGTCACTTCCCACCAGAAGCAATAAAAATTCGTATTGAGCCACGTAGTGGCTTTCGTTTACATGATGTTTACAAAGACTTTTTACATGTATCTGGGCATATTCTTAGTGGACGTACAGACGAGCAAAAAACAGAAATATCAAATGCGATACTAGCACCACTGAAAACGTTAGCACTTGAAAGCGTTTTTGTATCGGTAGAAATTGTTGATATTCATCGTGCAAGTTTTGTTGATTTTGGTTATGAATAAATAACCATAGTTACTAATACCCATAGTGACAATATAAAATAGTTAGCTCTTGTCGGCACCTTTTGCCGATTTAGAGCATAATTTGCTATCAATAAAAATATAATAACCAACAAAATGTGCAAAACCTTAAGCTTTCCTTTCTTAAGTTATTACGCCTTCCATAGGAAGTAATATAATAAAACACGTCCCCTTATCTAGTTTACTTTTTACAATAATTTTACCATTATGTTTAGCGATAATACTTTGAGTAACATGTAAACCGAGCCCTGTTCCTTGCCCTACAGGTTTTGTTGTAAAAAATGGAGTAAATATATTTTTTTGATTTTCATCTGAAATACCACAACCATTATCTAATACCTCTATTCTTACGTAGTTATCTTGTTGATATGTTTTAATGTTAATAAAGCCTTTGTCTTTCATGGCATGAGAGGCATTAACGAGTAAGTTAATGAATACTTGTAATAGTTTTGTTCTCCAACATTTTATAAAAGGTAGCTTGCCATAGTTGGTTTGTACATCAGCTTTATATTTTACGTCGTTCGATGTTAATGAAATGGCTTGGTCAATAACATTACTAATATCTTCTGCTTGTTGTTCATCTTTTTCAGCATGAGAAAAAGCTTTCATTTCATCTACAATTTTACACACTCGCTCTAAACCATCCTTAGAACTTACAAAGATTTCTTCTGAATCTTCCATTAAAAAATTAATGTCTAACTTATCTTTAAGATGATTTAATTCAACTAATTGTTGTTTTGTATCTTCAATAGTCGTTACGTTAGATAAAGTATCAATCGCGTTAATATATTCTTTAAAAGAATCAAAATAATCGTTTAATAGACTTAAATTAGATTTAATAAAACCTATCGGATTGTTAATCTCATGCGCGACACCAGCAGATAACTGACCAATTGAAGCTAGTTTTTCAGATTGCACAAGTTGCTCGTTTAAACTCAACATTTCCTTTTCTTGTGCTTTACGTTCGCTCACATCTTTGATCATGAATAAATATTGTTTTTTTCCATCTTGAGTAAGCCTTGCACTGTTTATTTCTATGGGTAAGGTTTTATTTTCTTGATTTGCCTCTGCTTGAAAGTCTTTAAAGGTACCAAAGCCGTTTTTTGATTCTTTGAGTTTGGGTATGAGTGTTAAAAGTGAATTATTGATTATTACTTGCGCTTCTAAGTCAAAAATTTTTTCAGTAGCGGGGTTTAATGTTAATATATTGAGTTTTTCATCTGTAGATAATATAGCGCTTGGAGCGGTATCCATAACCGTACTTAAACGCTGACGAGTATGTTGTTCTTCTAAATGCGCTTTTTGTGTTTGACGTTGCTGTTGCTTTAGATTGGTAGAATAAGATTCTAAGCTTTCGCTCAGTTGGCGTATTTCTGTAGGGCCTTTATCAATCGTTAGTTTAGGATTTTCATCTTCTTTTGCTTTAACTCCCTCTTTAGCTAAATTAGATAATTCTTCTAAGGGTTTTACTAAGGTACGGCTGTTCCACCAACTTACTGCGATTGTACTGATCAAATATATAAAAAGTAGCGCTAAAGCAAGTGAAGCTAACTGACTTTCTGCTTCTGTCAATTCTAGTTTTTTCGTACCATACTTTTCTTTTATTGATTGGCTTAATACATCAGCTAAATTTAGCAGTTGTTCGGTGAGTTCGTCTGATAACGTGATGAATTCATTCCAACTTTTTTCGTCGATTTTTTTTTCAAAAGCTAATTTTTGTATACCTTTATTAATACTAGTGAATAAGTTAACTATTTCATCTGCAGACCCATCAAAATTTGCATATAACGCAATTTCACCATATTTTTTGTTTAATTGCTTTGTTTGATTATCAATACCTTGTGCAAGATAGCTTTGTTTATCATATAAAAAGATATCTAACGTTGTTAACCATTGTACTTGCATGGTTTTTGCGTGGTTAATTTCACTGTTTGCTTGAGACAAAGCATTAACGTTTTGCTGAAGATTTTGTAATGCAATATAACGTAAACCTATAACAGAAAAAATTGATAGGCCTATCAAAAGGCTAATTAACGAAACAAGTTGGCTTTGTAAAGATATTCTCATTAAAGCCTATTCGCTTCTAAGTAAGGATGTAGTGTAGTGACTACTTCTAAAGCATATAATTCAGCTCTATCACTGCAATCATCTACTTGATTAAATGACCGTGCTTTAGTTGCCATAAACAGGTTTTCTATTTCTTTCGAAGGCCAAGCGGGCTCGGTATTAACCGATATAACTTTTCCTTGCGTATCTAATAACCAAGAAAGTAATACTTGGTTATTGTCTATTTTTGATTCTCCTTGGTAGAGCAGCGCAATGGTTTTAGAACTACTGTTTAATACTTGATAAGCACGAACTGAGTCTCTTGCAATGCCAATGTCTTTTGAGCCAGTTACCGACAATAGCCTCTTTTTAGCTTTTTCATCCATAATATTGTCAATAAATTTAAGTTCAACAGCTTCTTTTATATTAAGGCTTTGCAATAGGCTGGTATTATTAATCTTATCTATGTCTTTTTGCCAAGCTATTTGCGTAATTAACAATGTTTTAAGACCGCATTTTAATACCACGTTTGCTAACTCTTCGCCCTCACCAGCCACTTTTAAAAACTCTGCAGTGCCTCCATTTGTATCTTGGTTATATAAAGTTCTAACTTCGTTAAAAGATTTGTTCATAAATTGCAGTTTAAATTCAGCTGTTGTTACATACTTTTTTTGTGAACTTCTACAACGCTGAAAGACAAAGTTTTTTATCGTGAGATCCATGTTTATTGCCCATGCTATCTCTATTAGTCCCCATTGACTCTGCTCTGAACGAACATGAACCATACCAATAGCTTCATCTCCTTTCATTGCTACGTACAAGGTATGGCGGCCTAACTCTCCAAAGTGAAGCGGTAATTCAGGAAACGTTTCTCCAACCTTTTGTCGTGTTGATTCGTCAATAGCACGCACAATTGATTTATGATTTGTTGCCGTAGGAAATAATTTTTTTATGTTTGAAACCGGATCTCTTAATGCACAATATGCTTCTGCGCTAGCATTGAATGACGTAAAAAAAGTAACCACAACGCTTAATAACATCATAATGAGTGTTGATTTATAGCTTAAGTTTTTCATTACTCTCTCCTAAAATCTATATCTGGCTTGTAGTCCAAAGATGGTGTTTTCTATCATGTTATCGAACTGCTCTATATCATGATTAATATTAATGCTGAAATCCCATGCATTTGTCGGTAAATACCTCACGCCAATAATTCCTTTTGTTGCTTCTTGATTAGCACTTAGATCACGATCTTCAGAGAAGTATTGTAACTGACCATAAATAAACCA
>JALZUE010000075.1 GCA_023301705.1 Alteromonadaceae bacterium
TTGGTTTGGTTTGGTTTGGTTTGGTTTGGTTTGGTTTATATTTCAGAAATAATTAACATGTATATAATACAACATAAATGATAACTATATTCCCTGGTGTGCTGCACCTCATAGAGGACGTTGCCAGCCCACCAGGCTACTTTTAGTAGTCTTGTTGAGATGATTTGTCTCGTAATATCATTTCGCCAAAAGTTTTTGGGTATTGCTATTTTTTTGTTTTTTCACATATTTTCGAGTTACAATTTTACACGTAAATAATTTATTAGTGATGTGAGTTTGACTGGAATTGGGGTGTACTAACTATGGGGAGGCTAATGAAGGGGGGTAGGAAGGCTTGTAGTCTGACCGAAGTCATTTTGTTATTATGTTGTTTCATTTCTTTTTACTTTTCTTGGTCTATTTTTGACTTATATTTATCCAGGTAGTATTTCTTGGTTTCAATTTTGTAATGTAGTGGCTTGCACTTAGTATCGATTGGGGAATTATTCCACAGTTTGGCACTTGATATTGGAGACAGATTGTTGATCCATTGTTTGGGTGTCACTGTATAGTGTAACTTGATGCCTCTGTCTCGCAGGTCGCGAGATTGTTCTTGGTATTCCCATAGTCGTTTTACGTTCCATGGGGATTTTTCGGATATGCCTGACATTGTGTAGCTTAGAGTTGTCTGTTCTACCAGTTCCGGCAGTTGTAATATTCGGTTGTCTAGAAAATGTGGGAGAGTATGATCTCTGTATCGTAAGTTATGTATCTTTCGGATGGAATGTTTTTGCTTGACTAAAAGTTTGTTTAGTCTTCCTTTGCGGGCGAACCCCCATATTGGGAGTCCGTAGACCAGGTGCGAGTGGACTAGGCCACTGTAGAGTAATTTTTTGTTCTTGGGAACTAATTCTTTACTTGCTTTTCTCAGAGCGTAGTTTGCGTGGTCCATTTTTTTGGCGACTGCGTCTATATGGCTGTTCCATGTAAGTTTTTCATCGACATGTATACCCACTAGTTTGAAACTTTTTTCATTGCCTTTGTGCCATACTCTCTCTATGTATTGGTTGTTGATTTTTACAAGTTCTGTTTCGTCTGTTGTACAGTTGAAGATCATGTATCTAGTTTTACTAGGATTTAAGTTTAATTTGTTACGTCTGAACCATCTGTCGACATTGACTAATGCCTTATTCATCATATCACAGGCTTCTGCCAGTGTGTTCCCCGTGCTGAGTATCGTTGTGTCGTCGGCAAACTTGGTGTAAGTTACCGTAGTGTCGCATATATTTATATCATTCATATAAATGAGAAATAAGATGGGTCCTAATATTGACCCTTGCGGTACTCCTAGTTTGACGTCTAACCAGTCGGATGTTTTTCCGTCAATATCAACTTGTTGTTTCCTGCCTGATAGGTAATCTTTAAACCAGTCGATGGTTTCTGTTGCTAGGCCTATGCATTCCAATTTCTTAAAAAGATTTTCATATTGTAGGCAATCGAATGCCTTTGACAAGTCGATGTACGTAGCTATACATACTTTGTTTTGGATTGAATGTTGCGTTATGTAGTTCATCATATTGTGCACTACATGTGTTGTTTGATTTTTCGGGCGGAACCCGTATTGACTTTGGCATAGTATTTGGTAGCGGTCTAGGAAGGAATTTAATTGTTGGCATACAGCCTTTTCTAATATTTTTGAGAGTGATGGTAATAGGCTTACCGGCCTGTAGTTCCCGCAAATGTTGGCGGGACCTTTTTTGTATAGTGGTTTTATTAATGCTTTTTTAAAGTGAGAAGGGACTTTCCCTTCTGTCATAGATTGGTTTATGATCTTTGTCATTGGTACTGTTAGTTGTTTGTGGCATAGTTTAACAATTTTGTTATTTATAGTATCGATACCGCAGCTTAGCTTTGGTTGTTGTAATCTCATGATGCAACTTATATCTGTCTCGTCTACCTCCCTGAATACCATCTGGTTTATATAAGTCTGTTTCACTTTATCAAGGTATTCTTCATACCCTGATTCTGTTGGCATTTCGTTAGCCATTTGCTCTCCGATTGAAGCAAAGTAGATATTAAATGCGTTAGCAATGTTAGTTTTATCTCGAACGGTTTTCCCGTCGATTATGAATCTGTTTGGCATTTTATGCCTGCACTGTTTTCTATCTATTACTTCATTTAAGATTGACCATAGTTTACGAGTGTCAGGGCCTGCATCCCTGATAGTATCTTCATAATAATTATTCTTAGCAGTTTTTATCACCTTGTCTAACACTTTCTTGTATCGCTTGTACTCTGTTTTAATTGGTGCTGAACATTTTCCTTTTTTAAACATTGATCTGCCTGTGGCTATACTTTTCTTAATGCCCCCTGTCATCCAGGGCGTTATTTTCTTTAACCCTACCTCCTTGGTTTCAATTGGGGCCACGATATCCATGGCCTCAGTAATTCTTTCTATGAGATGGTCTGTTGACTGTTCTAGTGTCATGTCGTCTAGACATTTCCATTCTTCAGCTCCCAATAATATTTTGAGATTTGAGTATGCGCTTTCATCAAACCATCTTTTGGTTATTTTAACTTTTTTGACACTGTTGTGCCAGTCCAAGTAGGTGGTTAGTATTAGGTTGTGATCTGATAGGTCCTCTTGGATTATATCCGACCTTGATGGCTTTTTGGATCTACTATATACATGGTCTATTAGCGTTTTGGTGTCTTGGTAACACCGTGTAAAATCAGTAACTTGTTGTAAAAAAACCCGATGTATAGTATTTTCTATAAAGGACTCTGTATGTTCAGTACGCTTGGC
>JALZUE010000076.1 GCA_023301705.1 Alteromonadaceae bacterium
TGAATTTGATCGCGGCGCGTTTTTGATAATCCGGTCAAGTGAATTAGGCCGTCGGCTAGGGCCATTAATTGAGAGTGATTTTTAGCAATCCGAATATTTGTAATTTTGGGATGCGTTAAAAGTTGATCCTCATATTTTCGCGCTGTTTTCTTAACATGTGCGACCGTCTTATTTTCAGAAGATATCGCTTTAACTAAAAAATATGACAAAGCTTGCATCGGTATTTGGTTAAGCTTGTCGGCCGCCTCGCGCGTTGCTTCGGAATGTCCTGATTTATCAATCGTCAAATGCACAAGACGTTGTGCGACCGCATCGGATGATTGAACGGGCGCGTTCTGCGCTATCACGATCGCGCCTTTAAAGGCCGGCGCATAAGTTTCATTGCCGCCGTTTTTGACGCCTCGCTCGCCAAATGCGCGGCCGTTATAGCTATCCTTTAGCTGATTAAAGTCGAAAGATTTATATTTGCTGCCATCTTCGCGGTCGCCTTCGAGTAAGACAATCGGCAAATTTGAAACTTGCGCGAATTTACGCCGGATCGATGCAAAGGTCGATTTTGACGGGTCAAATCCTTCGGTATCTTCAAGGCCAAAGGTTCGCCATAAAAACTCGATTAAAGTTGTTTTACCCGAGCCAGGTTCGCCGACGATTTCTAAAAAAGGATAAGATTTTTGCGCGCCGCGAATTTGCTCCGCGAATAATGTCCCGAACCAAAATGTTAGCGCGACTAAGCCCTTAACGCCGAACGCCTGGAAAATATATTCGGGCCATTGGCTGTTAAATTCATGCGCTTCGCCGATTTCGAATTTATAAGATGTCGATAACGTCTTAATCGATAACCGGTCGACCTCGATATAATCTTCGGCGTTGCATTTGATAACTTTGCCGGCCTTAACCGCAAAATTATTAAATATATAGGCCTCATGATCTTTTGAATAACCGACGTAATCGATCGTTTTTACTTGTTTGATATTATTCAAATTGTTTTGGACAATCCAATCTAACTGCTTATTTGAGCCCGTAAAAAGCCCGCCTGGCGCGATCGTTAAAAGCCTCTTTTTGAATTCTGCAGAAGATCCAATTTGCGGCCCTGTAAAGGTGGTTTTTATCGAAGGGCGCGGCCTAGTGCTGGGAAATCCGACGCGGCAATAATACCAGGCTTCGCTAGTTGCTTCATGGCTTTGATAATATAAAAAAGTCGGGTTACAGTTGCAAATCTCGTTAAGCATGCCGGCGCGCTCGATGCCTTTGTCGCGCAGCTCCGCGTCGTTCATTTCCGGATGCGCTTCGGCCAGGGTTGAAATTTCTTTATTGAGTTTTTCAATATCAGTTTTGAACCAAAAAATTCTATTATCAAAGATGAATGAAAACGTCGTTCGCTTGCTGTTATTGCCCCAAATCAGCATAGCCATAGTAAGCGGCGTCGGCGCAGTTAATAACGCGCCGTGATATAAATAATCTCTTATGTCGTCTTTTGAAAGCTTGCCGGCCTGGTGTAGATCGTTCCAATCGACCTTATCATTCTCCGGACCGTCCGGTATGACGGCCGCGACCGCATTAAAATCGGCTTTCTTCGCCTGTTTAACAAATTTCTTCGCAAAGCGTTTGCCGGCGCCGTCATTATCCAGGGCGAAAACCCATTTAACATCTTTGCCCTTATGCCGATCGAGTTCCTTAGCGGGATAGTTTGAACATGACAGAATCGCGACCGCCTTAACGCCGTTTAGATTAAGCGCGATCGCGTCAAGGCATCCCTCGACAAGCCAGATTTCGTCGCCGGTCTTTATTTGAAGGCTAGGCGGCTTCCACCATAGGCCGCGATGCGCGCCGCCAAAATGGGCTTTACGGGTTTCGCGCTCGCCGTCGTCTTTCGTAACCGTTACCGGCTCGATTAGGCGTTCCATGTAGATATTATTATTTCGGTCGATGTCAAAACGAACGGTCGCGGTTCCTTTATCGCCTTTAGGATGCCAGAATTTTTCTTGCCTATACCAGCCGCGAATTTTTGCGGTATTAAATCCGCGCGCAATATCGAGATAGGCGTCGGCGGTCGCGTTTGGGTTTGATGGCGAGGGCTTGTAACGCTCGTTAAACTTTTCAAAAAATTCCGGATATAAATCTTTAGTGCTGCGCTCATGGCCGCATTTATTCGTGCGGCCGCATTTGATAACCCAAGGCGTTTCGGCGTGTGTAAAAAGCTCTTTTTTGTGGCATGCTGGGCAACGGCCCTCGCGCAGCCATTCGCCGACGGTTTTAAATTTATAATCGCGTAAGAGTCGGTCTTTTACTAGCTTTAGAATATCGGTTCGCATTAGTAACAATCTTTTTTATATTATGAGTTTTAATGTGGCGGCGGGTTTAGCTTCGCGGCCCTAAGTGGGATAAGAAAAGCCAGCCATATCGATCGAGCGCGCCGACTAAGTCTTCATTTGTCATGCCGAGTTCATTTAAAAATCGGGTTTTATTTATTGGGCTAACCGTTGTTTTTGCGGCGTATTGCTCGCGCTCCCAGGCCTGGACGGCGACAAGCTTTAAAAGCGTGTTAGGCCGGCCGGAAACAAACTGTTTCGATAACCATAAATCGAAGCCAGTATCTTCGGCCTTAAGCCCGCATTCGCCTATTACCGGACCTCGCCTAAAACCGGCGCTTGCATCATTGGCCGGCGCGTAAAAATTATCATTTATCATTATGCGGCCCGCTGCGTTCTTTGGCTGCGTTCTCTTTGATCGCGCATTATTTTATTATATTTAACCGTGATAGCGCCTTCGCTTCGGCCAAGCTTTTTTGCTGTAACCGAGCGCGATTCTTGAAGGTAATTTTTGAGCAAATAGGCGATGTCGGCCTTTGTCCAATAATTGACTTTTGGAATGATGCGGACAGCCGGTTCATATTGTGCCGCTCCGTCTAAAATATCTTTTGCCTTTTGGATCGCCGGCGCGCTCATTTTATAACCGGCTCCCCATATCGTTTCGATCGTGATTCCTGTGCCGTGAAAGACATCGCGCAAATATGAGACATAAATAGTTATGATTTTTTCGTCGGTTGTTTCGTAACTGCCTAGCGCCATGTGAAGCTGGGATTTGCTGCAAAGCCGGCCGGTTAAAAGCATGCTTACAATAACGGCGCGCCCTTCGCTGATTTTAAAAGCTTGCCTTATTTTTTCGATTTTACCGTCGCCGCCATTGGTTAATTCTTCGCACAAATGAACGGCGTCGAAATAGTTGGCGATAAGCGCAGCGCGGCTCATGGCCTCGACATTAAGATCAAATGATTTTTGCATAACTTCCCCCGTAATTCTTAGATTTTGTCGATATTGTTTAAAACAACGTCGAAAACCGGCGCGATTATTTCGGGGTTATCTGCCCAGGTTTTTCCCGCCTGGCCGCCGTGTAATGAATCCCATAAGATTTCGAAAAGTTTGACAGGGTCGTTAGTGTGCGCTGTGATATCGATGCGGCTCTCTTTGAATGCAAAAACACCTTCGGCCGCTGCGTCCTGGGCTGTGATGTCTTGCAATCGCTCGCGTTTTAAATCTGTCACATAAAGCGTTGCGCGGCTCATAAACCTTGGTTGATGTATGCCAGGCCTTAAGCGCGCAGTTGAATTAAAACTCGTTGTATTGGCTTCATAATCAATTTTAACCGTCGGCCCGATATTGGCCGGCGAAACTTTATCAAGCCAGCGAGGCGCGCGGAACGCCTCGCGGGTGTAAAGCCGGTGGCCTGGCTTTAATTTTGAGAGGGGAGACGATGCAAGGCGGCGCGTTTGCGTCTTCTGGCCGGCGCAAATCGCCCGCATCATAGGGCCAGAAAATAAGATAGGGGAAATCATGCTCATTATAAAACCTTCTTGGCTGCGCCGACAACAAAATCGGCCATGCGCTTTGAAATTTTAAACGCGCTTCGAATTTGGGGATCGTGCGAGGCTTGCGGCTCCATTTTCAAAACGGCCGAATTTACGATATTTTCAAAAATAGGCATTGCGTTGCTTGCCATGCCCATTCGAAGATAGGCCCAGGCTTCGACTAATTTCGCGGCGATAGGATCGCGCGCTAATAATATGAAATAGGGCTCGTCCTGGGACGGGTAAAACCCGCCCGCCTTTAGCTTATCATAGGCCGAAAGTTCTCTTTGCAAATTATCGACCGTCGTTTCCAGGGTCTTGATTTTAGATAATAACGCCGCGTTTTTTTTACCGATTTGCCTTGGCTGTAATTTAATATCCATGACGGTTTAAGCCTCCGTTTTTTTGAGCCTTAGAGGCCATCCAAGGCCGTAAGACATTGCGAAAATAAGTTGAATGATTGGCGCGTCTTGCATTGAATGACGTGCTAACGATTTAACTCCTGAAATAATCGCAGCGCTGAAATAAGCGATTGCGATCCCTGCTAGAAAAATAACCATTTTGACTCCTCTGGACGGTTAGTTTTAGTTTTTGAATTGGTGTATAATTTCGGCTTCAAGTTCCTTTTGATTGTGGCCGTAAAACTTAACGGCGCGGGCTATGTGGTCTTTTCGTGTCGGCTTTGGCTGGATCAAAACGAACCGCGCGGCGCAATAAATACAAGGCATCGAATAGACGAACGGCCCTGGACAAATTTCGCAGTTATTGGAATTCAAGGTTTGCGACGATATCGGCCAAAGTGACTGCGCGCCGGACGCCTTCAATATTGACAAAGAGACAACTATCGGTCGACGCGCTTAAATCGAAAACGCCGTCGATGTCTTTGCTTTCATGATCCGCGATTGCGGCCGCCGCTGCGTCGCGGGCGGCTTCTAAGGGGAATCTATGTTCATGCTCTAAGGCGTGGGCGATGCGCGTTAAGGTCTGATCCTTTTGCGGGTTCTTGCTTAAATCCATAGAGGCCAGGATAGTTCCGGCAACGCGGCGAGGTTCTAACGTACTTTTTCTTGTATTCATGGCTTAGGTTCCTTTTTGGGATTGGGTTAAATCTAAATCGAGCTGGCCGTCGTCGAAGGAGAGGGGGCGAACGCCGGCCGCAAGCGGGATATGAAGTTTTAAATTGGGTGTTTGACTTGGCACTAAAACGCGAACCGGTTCACTTGCGAAAACATAGCGGCCGCCGCAATGGTCATTTGTGCAGGATGCGTAAGACTCTTTATAAGTCGCCGTGATGTATTTATTTTGTGTAACGCGGCAAACGGCCAGGCAATCAGGACATTTGAACGTGCCTTTTCTGTCGGCTTTTGTAACGCGCGGTTTTGAAAACATTATTCGGCCCGCTCTGCTAATTGAGGCCGGAACGCATAAGTTAAATCGCCAAGCTGATTTAATATTTCACCAGCCTTGCCGCTTAAAGTTTTATGCTCTGTAATTGTGATAATGCCGTCTGAAAATGCCCCGCGAATTAATACCGTTAAATCGGTCGCGCTGTCGGCCAGGTCTATTCCTACATATATAGGGCATATATTTTTTGTGGATGCGTTGCGCCGGCCAAGTTCATATAACGCCGCGCTCATTATGGGCTTGCCGGTTGCTTGTTCTAAATGAAAGATTGTTGAGGCTTTTAACGTGTATTTATGGTGAGGATTTGCGGCGCGCTGTAACTGCGTTTTTGAAACATCGCATTCTAGCGCGGCCGCTTCAAAGCCGCCGCATGCCGTTATGAGCGCGCCGGCAATCGTCGATAGCTGAACCTGTATAGTAAAACGAGATTCGCGGCTCATGCCGAAACGCCATTAGTTAAACGTATCAAGGAAAATCGGCCGCATGCTAAATTAGAGGGTAAATTCGGGCGATTTTTCCCCTTACTAGAGCGTGTTATATTTGCTAATAAATCAATAAGACTAAAACGAAAGGATTTTAGATTGCTGATAACGGATTGAAATTTTGACTTATTAAGCATTGTGCGCGGCCTCTACTTCTTGAGGGCATGCGGTACTCATAGCAGTTTCAAGCTTTTCGATTGACCGTAACGAAATAGATTCGCCCGTTCTTAGTTTTCTAATTACATGGTGGTCAACATTAGCATTATGACAAAGCTTAGTTCCGCTAATGCGTTTCGCGTTTAGATGGTTATCGATCGCGGTTAAAAGTCTTTTACGTGTTTTCATAACCGTATCGTTATAAGGGGTTATTTCCCCCGTCAAGGGGTTATTTCCCCTTATTGCAATTTATTTTAATAAAAGTGTTAGTATGAAATTTGACGATGATTTATTTTCGGATGAACTGCGCCGCCGGCTGCGCGTCCTATTAAAAACGAAATCGATTTCGATGGCGCAAGTTTCCAGATACGGCGGCGGCCATCCAGATTCTTTAAAAGAATTTTTAAACGGCCGTAAAAAGTCCGTGAAACTTTCAACCTTTCTCGCCTGGGCACGCGCACTTGATACGCCTTATAATGTAATTATTGACGGCATCGGCTTCGTTCACGACAATTTCGATCCATATGCCGAGTCTCATATCCTAGATGAAACTGATTCAGATCAAGTTGAGCTAAGATTTAACGCGGCGAAAAATTTAAGGTTCTTGCGCGGCATATCTGGACATAGCGCCGCCGAATTTGCAGCCGCGACGGATTGTATTAAAGACGGGGTTCCAGATGTCGACCTTTATAACGCATTCGAATCCGGGGATAAAATGATCCCGCCAATGATAGCGATTAAGCTAGCCGATAAATTCGGATTCTCTGTCGAGGATATTTACGCCCTTTACGGCCAAAAGGTGAGCGCTTAGGGCATCGCCGCTTAAGGCAAAGGTTTGATTATATAAATCTTTAAAACTAGATTTCGATTTTGCAGTCGCATCCAATATCAATAAAACTCGTTTAGCTTCCGTCACCTTATCCCCAATTCACCTTTAAGCGTTTTTAATTATTGTTTTGAGCGAATTAAACAATATTGAGCCTTGTAATGTAATTAGGAATTAAATCCCAATTTTGTCAATGGTATAAACTGCGATTTTGTTCTTATTTTGTTCATGTTTTTGTTTCTGCCTCTAAAGTTGTAATAAAACCAGATTTATTAATTCGATGTGTTACGCGCTCGATGATCCAATCCGCGCCATTAATGCCAGGTTTAAAGCCGGCCGCCTTCATAGGCCGTTCTGGAATGATTTCGCCGTCTCCGTGTGATAAGTCGATCGAGATTTTCATCTTGCCGCGCTTAAGCCGGTTAAATGCCGCGCTTGCGGCTGCTGTTGCTGCGCCGGCGTTTGCATAGAGCTCCGATAACGCTTTGACTTTTCCCTCGATGCCGGCAACCTCCCAAGTTTTTTCGGCCGCCTCGCTATCATGCCAAGCCGCCTTAACGCCGGTAAAGTCATTTAGCCGGCTTTTTTCTGTTGCGCGGTGCCGTTTGGTTTCAGCCCTGGATAAATTATAAACCGGCAAGCTTTGACCGCTCGCAGATTTTCCGGACGCTTCATCAGAATAAATCAAAGTTAAATTTTTAAGCGCGAAATAGCCGCCGGCGTCTTTGGCAATCCGGCTTAAGAGGTTTAAATCAGACTCGTTTGTCTGTGTAATATGGGGGATTGTAACGCCGCCCAGGGTTTCACTAATAACCGACTTTAAACCGTGTTCGCCCGCGATATGCTCGACGATTTCGCTGATCGTCTTTTCTTCGAAAAACCGTTCCTTTTTGACTTTAAGTTCTTTTGTGAAATCGGCAGATTGCGCGCTAATGCGCTGATAGTCCGGCGCGCCGCCTTCTTCGATTTCATCGATAATAAAAACACCTTTAAAAACTAGGCCGGTTTTAGCGTCGCCGATATATAGCTTAATTTCGCGGCCAGGGCGGGGGAGTTCCAGATCGCCGGCTATATCGTCGAGGGTTATCGTTAAATCGTCGCTATCATGCCCGCGATTATCATTAAGTGAGATTTCGACTAAATGATTTGCGAGCGCGGCCGTGATGTCTTTGCCGTTGCTTTCAATACGGTAATTAGACATCTAGCCAGCCAAATCTAAAGTGATAGTTCGCTCGTTATCCGTCCGGATTAAATCGATCGTAAAATCTATTTTTAAAGGTGTTCCTTTTTTGTCAAAAGCTTGCGATTTTTCAGTAACAAGTTTGATCGAAAACTCTCCTTTGATGTAACCGTCTGCGGCCGCTAAAATATAAGACTCGCCCGTCTTTGCCATATTTCTAATTTGTTCAAGAGTTTTAGCCGTTCCAGTAATTCCCGACATAGGATAGAGAACGCCAGAAATTTTCGACGTTTCATTATCGACGCCGGTAAACTGAACCGCCGGCCGGCCGTTATGCCGAGCATGCTTAGGCAAAGACAGGCTTAAAGAGTTTTCGATCGCCGACGGCGCAAGCGTTGACAATTCAAAAGTAAATTCGCCGAGCGTCATTAACATAATTATTCCTCAATATCCGATAAACTAAACCCTGTTTTGCGTTGTTTCATGCGGTCGCGTTTATCCATTAATTTTTCGAGTTTTTCGATTAAATCGTCTTCGTTCATTCCTGCGGCGGCGTGTACGTGGATTTCGTAACGATCGCCTTCGATAGTTGTACCCGCGTTATAATTTGCGCCTGTGACGCTTGGCCCTGGTATCATGGCCGGCGCGGCATCCATCTTTGGTAATAATATCGAGGGCGCAGCCAGCGCGGGCGCTGCCGCTATGCTTGCGCCGATTGCGGCCGTTCTTATGCCGGCATTCGCCGCCGCGCGGATTGGCGCGCCGGCTAGGCCAACTTTTTCGCGCGCAGCTTTGCCGATGCCTTTCATTTTTCCCCATAGCCGGCGCGGCGCGCCCATTATGGCTGCAATTTTTTTATGAATAAAATCCAAGCTATCGCCGGCCGTATCTTTTAGATCGCCAAACATGGTCTTAAAGCCCTGTTTAAATCCTCCCCAGGCCGCGCCCATAGCTGCGCCTGGTTTCCATGACAGAATAGACCTAAGCATCGCCCAGGC
>JALZUE010000077.1 GCA_023301705.1 Alteromonadaceae bacterium
TTAAAAAACTTATTGCTTTAAAAGAATATAAAAATTGGTTGACCAATAATAAATATACTTATAACCTAAAAAGGACTCATAACAATAAAAATAATTAATCATTACTATGTCTATATACAAAAAAAAAGATAAAAGAATAATTTCCAAAGCATATTTTTGCTTTATTTTTATACTGTCTACATTATCTGCAAATGCCACATCGTTATTAGGTGCTAGTATGTACGACGAGCATCATACTTTTACTAAAACAATGCGAAAGTTTGCTGAGTTAACTGATAAGTATTATGCAGAAGATATAGAGTTTTCATTACGGTTAAATGGCGAGTTAGGTGTTGAAAAAGACTACATCACCTACCTAAATCAAGGGTTAGCAATTGATTACACTATTCTAGCTCCTTCTCAAATGGCACGTTTTATTCCATCTATTCCTATTATGGATATGCCTTTTCTATTTCGAGATTTAGATCATTGGAATGCGGTATTATCTAATGACACTCTCGCACCTTTAGAAAAAGAATTAGCCAATAAAGTTGATATTATCATTGTTGGCTATGCTGGAGGAGGAACGCGTAACTTAATATCAAATAAAAAAATTAGTAATTTTGATGAACTAAAAAATCATAAATTGCGTGTAATGGGTGCACCAATTCAAGCACAAATATTTAAAACCGCAGGCGCTGCACCATCAGCAATTGCCTATAATGAAGTTTACAATGCTATCCAAACAGGTGTTGTAAATGGTTTAGAAAGTGAAGCCGCAAGCCTTTACAATTTAAAATTCTATGAAGTTGCTCCTTATGTAACGCAAACTGCGCACACTATTACTGTTCGTCCTATTGTTTTTAGCGGAAAAAGCTTTCGCAAATTACCTAAAAAATTACAAACCGCTATTATGAAAGCAGGTAAAGAAGCGGGTGCTTATGGTAGAGCTTTAGAATCAAAAGAAGATGCTATTAAGCTCGCTAAATTATCAAAAAATAACAAAATACAACTCTCTCAATTTGCTGAACGCGAGCAATTATTAGAAATGGTAAAGCCTGTACAAGACGACTTTGCCCAACGTATTGGCGCGACAGCATTGTTATCGTCAATTCGTAATCAATAGTGCTTAATCTTTTTCTATTTACCCGTTTATATTTAAAGGCTCATATATAATGAAAAGTTTTTTAGAATCTATTTGTATGATTCTACGTGTACTATTAGCCGTACTTGTCGGTGCATTAATTATTCCTGTAGCAATGCAAGTCATTGCACGCTACACAGGCGTTATTCCTGTCTATTTATGGACAGAAGAGTTAGCCACTTTTATTTTCGTATGGGTAGTAATGATAGGCTCTGCTTTAGCGGTTTGGCATGGTGAACATTTCGACGTAAAAGTATTAAAAGACAGTGAAAATGCAACAATTGCCTTTATACAAAAAGCAATTGTTCATATATCTATTGCGTGCTTTGGAGTACTTTTTATTTGGTACGGTATTGATTATGTTAATTTTGGTTATATTCAACATTCAGTCATGATGAATGCAAACTTAGTCGTTACCCACATATCAGTTCCTTTCGTTGGTTTGTTATGGCTTATCTTTTCTTTATATCGTTTATATGAAGTATTTTTAGAATATCAATTAACAACAAAGGTAGTGAAATGATTTTGTCTACAGGGCTTGCTTGCTCGTTATTAGTTGGCGCATTTATTTTATTCGTGGTTTTACGTGTTCCTGTTGCTTTTGCTTTAGGTTTAGCGGCATTACCTGTGGTTATTTTAGAATCAAGATTAACGCCGTTTATTATTATTGATCGAATGTTTCAATCATATAACTCATTCATATTATTAGCGGTACCCTTCTTTTTATTAGCCGCTAATTTGATGAATTCAGGGCAAATCACCACAAAGTTAATTAACTTAGCTAAGGTATTAACAGGCTGGTTACCTGGAGGACTAGGTCATGTTAATGTTGCTGTATCTATGCTATTTGCTGGTATCTCAGGTTCGTCAACGGCTGATGCTGCAGGTTGTGGGAAAATACTAATTCCTGCCATGATTGAAGAAGGTTACGACAAACGCTTTGCTATTGCTATAACGGCTTGTTCTGCCGTGATGGGAGTAATTATTCCACCGAGTATTTTAATGATTGTTTGGGGCGGTGTAATGCAGGTATCTGTTGGTGCATTATTCCTTGCAGGGGCAATACCTGGTTTAATGATTGGCTTTGCTTTAATGGCTACCGTTTATGGTTTTGCTAAAGTATACAATTATCCGGTAACAATGAAGCCCACACTTTCATCAACCTTTAAAGCTTTTAAAGGTGCTGCGTTAGCAATGTTAACCCCTGTTTTTGTGATTGTAGGTATAGTTACTGGTGTAGTAACACCAACAGAAAGTGCAATTATAGCCGCAGGTTATGCATTGTTTTTAGGCATGCTTGTTTATCGCACAATTACGCCTAAAGAGCTTGGAGGTATTCTTTTTGAAACAGGAAGGTTTGCTTCAATTTCATTATTTGCTATTGGCACCGCTTCTATATTTGGTTGGTTACTTGCTTACTACAGTGTACCAAGCTTATTAATCAGCTTGGTTACTGACATGCAACTCAGCGCATTCGGCACCGCTATAATGATTGCTTGCTTATTTTTATTTTTCGGCTTATTTATTGATGCTATTCCAACCGTTATTATTTTAGGTACTGTATTATTACCAGTTGCTACACAAGCTGATATATCACCCATTGTATTTGCAATGATAGGTATTATTTCTTTAGCTTTTGGCTTAGTAACCCCTCCTTACGGCTTATGTTTATTAATTTCAGCATCAATCGGAAATATGAATGTCATGAGTGTATTAAAGCATGTATTTATTATTTTATTACCTATGCTATTTATTTTATTATTAGTCATTATTTTCCCTGAAATATCGCTGTGGCTACCTAAGCAACTTATGCCTAGCTCTTTTTCTTAAGTTGATATTGATTAATATCAACTTTATAACGATTTATCTTTTGGAATACCCATGAATTATAAAAACAAACTAGTACGCTTTCCCCCTAATCGTGTATGGCGAACATATACTGGCGGTAAAATTCTCGATCAGTTAGAAGAAAAAGAGCAACCACAAGATACCCATTTTCCTGAAGATTGGATAGCTTCAACCACAGTTGCAGTCAACCCTAACAGAGAAGAGTTTATAGAAGGCGTGTCTACAGCTATAGTAGGTGATGCAAGTGCTATTAACTTTGATCAATTAATTGACTTAGATCCTGAATATTTTTTAGGCAAAGAACATGTTGATGCATTTAAATTAAACCCAATGCTATTGGTAAAATTTTTAGACTCATCTGTACGTTTACATTTTCAAGCACATCCATCTGCCGAGTTTGCACGTGAACATTTAAACAGTAACCATGGAAAAGCTGAAGGTTATTATATTTTAGCTGTTCGTGAAGATATAAAAAATCCTTATGTATACGTAGGCTTTCAAAATCCGCCATCACGTGAAGATTTTAAAGCCATGATAGAAAAGCAAGATATTGATGCAATTGAAGCTTGCTTTGATAAAGTATCGGTAAAACCTGGCGACTGCTTATTTATACCTGGTGGCTTCCCCCATGCTATCGGTGAAGGTATTTTAATGGTTGAAATTATGGAGCCTTCAGATTGGGCTGTTCGGTTTGAATTTACCAAAGCTGGTTATACCATGCCAGAAGAAGCGCGTTTTATGAAACGCAGTTTAGACTTCTGTATGGATGTTTTCGACTTTACTAAGCTGTCAGTTGCAGAAGCTAGACAAACCTTTTATCACCCTCCTAAGAATAAACACTTCTATAATGAAACATCATTTCAAGAAAGTTTAATTGATGACATTATTACTGATAAATTTCGCGTTAAGAAATCAACCATTTGTGACACAGTCATAAAAACTGAACAAAGCTTTTATATCGGCATTGTTGTAGAAGGTGAATGTACCATCACCTTAGGTAGTGAAGTTATAAAATTAAAACAATTCGATCGATTCTTTTGCCCTGCAGGAATTGACGCTATTAGTATAGAGACTTCATCTACAGTAGAAATTTTAGAGTGCTACCCACCTAAAGTACCTATGTAGAACAGACTTATCATCAAAGGCTATATGACCACTGAATTTAAATAAGCAAAGTGGACTTACCAATATAGTTTTTGATAGAATATACATTATTCATTATTGCAATAACATTAGTATTAGTAACACATTGGAGAAATAAATGCGTGAAGCGTGGAGATGGTTTGGACCAAATGATCCTGTATCTATTGCTGATATAAGACAAACAGGCGCTACAGATATTGTGAGTGCTTTACACCACATTCCTACAGATGAAGTATGGTCTGTTGAGCAAATTAAAGCCCATAAAATCCTGATTGAAAAAGATAACTCAACATTATCAGCGTTAACGTGGTCTGTTGTTGAAAGTATACCTGTGCATGAGGATATAAAACTTAATGCACAAGGTTGCCAGCGCCATATCGATACATGGATCGCATCAATGGAAAACTTAGCCAAATGTGGTATTAAAACGATTTGTTATAATTTTATGCCTGTGATTGATTGGACACGCACAGATTTAAAATTTCAATTACCTAATGGTGGTTATGCATTAAAGTTTGATCAAGAAAAATTTGCGGCTTTCGATTTATTCATTTTAAAACGTGATAATGCACAAGCTGATTATTCTTCTGTTGAATTACAGCGTGCAGAAAAAACCTTTAATGAAATGAGTGAAGATGAAAAAACCACTTTAACGCAAAACATTATCGCTGGTTTACCCGGTAAAATGACAGATGCTTATACTGTAGAAGACTTTAAAGTAGCACTATCTGCTTATAAAGATATTAATAAAGATACGCTAAGAAAAAATCTCTTTGCATTTTTGTCTCAAGTATTACCTAAAGCGGAACAACTTGGCGTTAAGCTAGCTATTCATCCTGACGATCCACCAAGAGATATGTTAGGTTTACCTCGTATTATTTGTACACCTGATGATTTACATGTGCTTTTTGATGCTCAGCCAAGCCCATCAAACGGTATTACCTTATGTGCAGGTACTTACGGTAGTCATCCTGATAATAATTTACCAGAAATGGCGAAAGAGTTTGCATCACGTATTCATTTTGCCCACTTACGTGGTGTAACCAAAGATAAAAATGAAAAACGTTCATTTTATGAAGCTGAACATTTGTCGAGTGATGTCGATATGGTTGGTGTGATATCTGAGTTACTAAAAGAAGAAAAAAATAGAAAAAATCAAACAAGTGATCATGAAATATTTATTCGACCAGACCATGGTCATCAAATATTGGACGATACCACTAAAAAAGTGAACCCTGGTTACTCTTGTTTAGGCCGCTTAAAAGGTTTAGCTGAAATAAGAGGTGTAATTAAAGCGCTTAGCTATAATTACTAAAATTGAAGGGTATTTAAAATAAGTAAAATGACTTTAAATACCCTAATTACCTAATTTAGGAAACCAAAGTGTTACTTGATTTCGTCCTCTAGATTTTGATTCGTATAACGCTAAATCAGCTTGATCTATTATATTTGATGCAGAATCAGCATCACATTTTACCGAAGACACACCAAAGCTACAAGTGACAGAAAGACCATCAAAAAAACTAGTTTCAATTTTTATTCGCATATTATTAGCTATGGTAACCGCTTTATGATCCGTTGTATGTGGTAAAACAATACAAAACTCTTCACCTCCATACCGAACAACAATATCACTTTCTCGAACGCAAGATTGAAGTATATTTGCCACTCCTGAAAGCACGGTATCTCCTTTACTGTGGCCATAGGTATCATTTACATTTTTGAAATGATCAATATCAACCATAACAACACAATATTCAGTTAGCTTTTCATCTTTTACGTTTTCATCTAGCAGATCAAATAAAAATCGACGATTATAACAATTGGTCAAGGGGTCTCTAATTGCTAAATGTTTTAATTCTTTATTATCTTTCTTTGATGCATCAAACCTTCTATAGATTAATATCACCAAAAATACACAAATAGCTAATAAAGAAGCTAAAGCTAGGCTAGCATATTTATTCTTTACCAACTCTAGTTCGGTAATTGTTTTTGTTTGTGTCGCAATTTCTATTTCATTATTCTTTTTAACTAACTCAAGTTGATCAAGTTTGGCTCTTTCCCTTAAAGATTCTAATTCTATTTCCATCTTATAAGAATGTAAGTTAGCTTTTGCTAAAACAAGTTTATTATTCTCTTTATCTTTTTGTATTAAATTAATTAACTCAATTTCTTTTTCAGCATAGCTTAACGATTTGGTAAGATTTCCTTTACGCTTTTCTGCTTTTCTCAGCGTATTGTATATATATACTTTTTGCTTTTTGTCATTAATATAATTTGATATAACTAACGCTTGTTGAAGTAAGTTTATTGCTTCGTCAATACCTTGTTCTGCTTGTTTAGCATCTTTATTGATTAAAACATTAGCTAATGATATCTGCGCTTTAACTTGATAAGTTTTGTTTTTTGATTGTACTGCTAATAGTAACGATTCTCTATAGTTCAAAATAGCATTGTGATAGTCTTTTTGTTCTCGGTAAATATTTCCAATAATTCTAGCTACTAATGACTCTTTAAGGGCATCATTTTTTATTTGATAAATTTGACGAGCTTTCTTGGCCATTATTGAAGCTGAACTATACTGTTTTTCTTCTAATTCAATAACAGCCATTTCTCTCAATGCGCTGGCAAGGGTTGTTAATTCGACTTGTTCTGGAGGTAAATCAATAGTTACTTGGTAGAATGATTTTGCTTGTTGAAATTGTTCTAGTTTTGTATAAACAAGCCCCATTTGATTAGAAGTACTAGCTATTTTGTTAATATCATTAATTTTCTTATAATATAAATGGGCTTTGTAAATATGATTTATCGACTTTTCATATCGACCAATATAACGATAAATAATACCTGCACCAACTAATGATTTAGCTTGTCCTTCAGGATCATCGATTTCTTCATGAAGATCTAAACCTCTCATTGAATAATCAAGAGCCATTAATAAGTTACCGATGTAACGTTCAGCTTCTGCCAGTGTATTTAATGTACGTGCAATTAATTTTTTATCACCTAATAAGGTATAAATATCTAATGCTTTTTTATAATATTTAGCAGTTTCTTCTCTATTTTTTAAACGCTTATAAGATTCAGCAATTCTTTTATAAGCTTGAGCCTTATACTTTGTTGTAGATTTATCAATAGATAAAAGGTAATCGAGCGCCTTTTTATATTGTTTAATAGCCTTATCATATTTTTTTTGTTCGTAGTCACTATCACCTAATGCAATATAAGTGATACCAAGAGATAAACCTTGATTAAAATCAATTGCTATTAACAATAATTCTTGAAGGGCTTTATCTGCTTCACGATAACGCTTTTGTTTTAATAATATTTCATTGGAAGAAATTAAAGAGGTTATTTGGTTAGGGGTATCTGCCGCTTTCTCATAAAATAAACTAGCTTGTAAAAAATAATCTGAAGCCTTTTCTTGCTCAGTTTCTAAATTCGCTAATAAACGATAAGCTTTTGCAGCAGTAATATAATCGCCACCAGAAATGCGAATACTTTCGTTAGCATAAGTTTGACTTAATACTCTATCTTTATATTGTAATGCTCTAGCTTTTTTTAAAACTTGAGAGGCCTTCAAGCCTTTTAATTCTAATAATGTTTGTCGTTCTATATTTGTTTCTTGTGCTTTTACTTGTGTACCACTACAAAACAACATCGCAAGAAATACAAATATAAAAGTAAAAGTAAAAGTAGTATGGTTCATATAAATACGTTTGATACCTAAAAGCTTTTAAAAATATATTTGAAAAGTGAAAAGACCTTAGTTATCTAA
>JALZUE010000078.1 GCA_023301705.1 Alteromonadaceae bacterium
CCGACTGCCGGAGTCGAACTGGCGACCTACTGATTACAAGTCAGTTGCTCTACCAACTGAGCTAAGTCGGCACACGAAAACGTGTGCAATAAATAAAACTATGTAATTAATGTGTTATTTATTTTGGCACCGAATAAATAATATTATTAACATATCACTTACTCAAAATAGTGTATTAAATAGATGGTGCCTCGACCCGGAATCGAACCAGGGACACGGGGATTTTCAATCCCCTGCTCTACCGACTGAGCTATCGAGGCGTCTCTATTTAATCTATCTTCTTGGTTGCCCTTGAAGATGGGCGCTATTAAACTGTTTTTCGTTTCTGTCGTCAACTCTTTTTTTACATTAATTTACTGTTTGATGTTTTTTTCTTCTTGTTGGTTGTAATACCAACAAGAAACAGCAATAAATGAGTAGATTTCTGTGAATAACGACAAAAACTATTTTCTTTGCCTGTGAAAATTTACATTTAAGAAAACATCAAATAATAAGGTTTATTTTTTTTCTGGGGTATAACCTTCAATTTCAGGCTCTTTACCTTCAAATAAATAACCTACCATGGCTTTTTCTAAAAATGCGCGATCATCAGGGTTCATCATGTTCATTTTTTTTTCATTAATTAACATGGTTTGCTTCTTTTGCCATAAGGTCCAAGCTTCTTGACAAATATTATCAAAAATTCGTTTGCCTATTTCACCAGGGTATAGTTGAAAGGCTAAACCTTCGCCTTCTTTTTGTAAACTTTGACAAAATACTGTTCTGCTCATAACACTTCTCTACATTGTTTTTAATATATTAATTAATTTAACCGTTGATGCAGCTAAACCAACATTACTTTCAATCTGTAAATCATACCATTGTTGAGAAGTGTTTTGTTGAACTTCATTCGAATCAATATATTTACATTCAATCACCACAGGAGTGATATCTAAATGGTAATGGCTGAAAGTGTGCCTAAATTCTGGTAACCAAATAGTACTATTCTTATTAATAGCGGCTAGCGCTAAACCATTTAGTGTTGATGGAATATTGCCTTTATCGGCCACTTCTTTAAAGCACCACAAACCACCCCAAATTCCAGAAGGTGGTCGTTTCTCTAAATATATACGTTGATTAATTTTAGGTATAACCATGATAGTAGTTTTTACTGGTGTCACTTTTCTAGGTTTTTTATTAGGAAACTCAGTTTGTAAACTACCAGCGTTGGCTAAACAGCCAGATGAAATAGGGCACTTGTCACAGCTTGGTTTACTTCTAGTGCAGCAGGTTGCGCCTAAATCCATCATTGCCTGTGTATACGATGCAGTATCGTCTTTAGGTGTTAATTTTTCAGCAACTGGCCATAATATTTTTTCAAACTTAGCTTGTGCATTGTGTCCTTCAACTGTGTAGTAACGCGCTAGTACACGTTTGACATTACCATCTAAAATAGCGTGGTGTTGATTGCGTGAAATACTTTGAATAGCGCCCGCAGTTGACTTACCAATACCCGGTAATGCAATGGTCTCTTCCAATGTTTCAGGAAATACACCTTGGTGTATAGCGACAATTTGTTTAGCCGCTTTGTGTAAGTTTCGTGCTCTTGCGTAATAACCTAACCCTGTCCAATGATGTAAAACATTGTCTTCATCGGCATTGGCTAATGCGTCAATTGAAGGAAAGCTTTGCATGAATTTTTCGTAATAGGGTATGACTGTATTGACTTGTGTTTGTTGCAACATAATCTCAGAAACCCATACCCGGTAAGGTGTTTTATTTTGTTGCCATGGCAGGTTTTTACGACCTTCTTGGTGAAACCATGCTAATACTTGCGTATTAAATTGTGCGGCTGATTTAGCTGATATGTTAATTGTTTGTGTCATAGTTTAAAAATTTAATCGTTTATAAGCTAAGTGCTTAATTGTTAGAAAAGCTTATTTAGTGTTTAAACTGAAATAAGTCATACTTCATATATGCAGTATTATGACATATAACGCTAATGAAAAGGTTTTGGATCCAGTGTTCATAGCGTTACAATTACATTTGTTACATCATGTTTTAATTCATTTAAAAGGTCATTAGTGTGAAATTAATAGCAAAAAATAGAAAAGCCCGATTACGTAAGAAGTTGCGAGTAGATGAATTTCAAGAATTAGGTTTCGATATTGCTTGGCAATTACCAAGTGATTTTACTAATCATCAAGTTGATGTGTTTTTAGAAAACTTTTTTCAAGAAGTTATTTTACCGCAAGAATTAGGTTTTGGTGGTGAAGGCGATACCTTATGGCATGGTTTAGTTTGTACACAAGTATTAGGTAAATGTACTGATGAACAACGAAAAATAGCACAAGAGTGGTTATTAGCTAATGGTGCTATTTCAGCTAAAACAAGTGATTTATATGATATTTGGTGGGAATAATCGCATATAATATATTTGAGTTTGGCACGCTTACGTAAGATAATACGCGCAATTAAGAATATGGTGCAAAGATGTTATGACAGAAAGAGAACATAAAAGTTTAGAAGAAGCGGAAGAGTCAGGTAAGTATATTCGTAAAGTACGTAGCTTTGTGAAGCGCGAAGGGCGTTTAACTAAAGGCCAAGAACGTGCATTAACGCTTTTTTGGGAAGAAATGGGCTTAAATCATGAAAATGGTTTGCTGAATTTTTCTACTCTTTTTGGAAACGACAACCCTGTGACTTTAGAAATTGGTTTTGGCATGGGGAAATCCTTGGTTGAAATGGCCAAAAATACGCCTGATAAAAACTTTATTGGTGTGGAAGTGCATAGACCTGGCGTGGGTGCTTGTATTGCTTTGGCTGAAGAGCAAGGGGTCAAAAATCTAAAGGTTTTTGAACATGATGCAATTGAAGTACTCGCAGATTGTATTGCTGATCAGTCATTAGCAACAGTGCAATTATTTTTCCCTGATCCGTGGCATAAGAAAAAGCATCATAAACGTCGTATTGTTCAAGCGAGTTTTGTTGAAAGTATTCGTCAAAAGTTAATGGTAGGCGGCGTATTTCATATGGCTACAGACTGGGAAAACTATGCTGAGTGTATGCTTGAAGATATGAATACAGCCAATGGTTATAGAAACTTGTCTGAAACTAAAGACTATATTCCAAGGCCCGATTCACGCCCTTTAACTAAATTTGAACAACGTGGTCATCGCTTAGGGCATGGTGTGTGGGATATACAATTTCAACGTATTGACTAACACTATATAATTATTATTTTATGTGACTAAGAAAAGCTTAATTCTTTAATTAGGCTTTTTTTATGACAAAATTATTATTTATTGCTTTGTATGTTTTCACTAGGAAGTGGTAATAATGTTTCTTCAGGTAATAAGTATTGCTGCTCAATAAAAAGAATATGTTGGTATTGACGGTGAAAGCCCGCATCAATAATTGTCTGTTTAGTCATTATTTCTAGTTGAAGTGCTTTTTGAATGACACGGCTATGATATTTAGCCCAAAAAATACAACTGGCTTGAATATGCTCGCCTGTATTTGGAAATAGCTCACTACGGTGATTGATTAATCGCTTCTTTAACACATGACACAGCTCAGGCGTAATCGTGTTATCAAGCCACAGTTTGAATTTTTTCACTTTTTTAGCTTGATAGAGTTGCCAACTAAAAAAGCCAAGTATGGCAAGTGCGATTACAATTATTATTTCCATTACTTTACATTAACTTAATGTGTTTTTTTCATAGTATCAGCGGTTATTGTTAAAAGCACGAATAAAAGCGGTTAGTTTAAAATGGCAATAAACGCAGTTATTTTACTCACTTTACCTTTGTGTTTATTTTATGTTGTTATTAGTAATATAAAATCAAGATGAAAGTGTTTAATAAGTAGCCTAAACTTACCTGTATTAAAACGCCTAACATTGACATTTTAGCTTGCTATCGTTAACATGCGCGCGCTTATCCGAACATAAAATAGTCTATTTTATTTCCCTAAAATATTTAATAACACATGAGATCATAATGTTTAATTTACATGCTAGTAAGGCAATGAGTTTAAAAAATGACGTACTGTCAGGTTTTACTGTTGCACTTGCTTTAGTTCCAGAAGCTGTTGCTTTTGCTTTTGTTGCCGGCGTAGAGCCTTTAGTAGGTTTATATGCGGCCTTTATGGTGGGTTTAATCACCTCAATTTTTGGTGGTCGTCCAGGTATGATATCTGGTGCAACAGGTGCTATGGCTGTTGTTATGGTCAGTTTAGTTGCTTTACACGGTGTTGAATATTTATTTGCAACGGTTGTTTTAACCGGGGTTATTCAAATTCTGGCAGGAATATTTAAGCTTGGTAAATTTATTCGCTTAGTGCCACATCCTGTCATGTTAGGTTTTGTTAATGGTTTAGCTATTGTTATCTTTTTGGCTCAGTTAGGGCAATTCAAAGTAACTAACGACGCTGGCGTATTAGTGTGGATGCAAGGTAACCAACTATTAACAATGGCGGGTTTAATTGCATTAACGATGGCGATTATTCATTTTTTACCTAAATTAACAAAAGCAGTGCCATCTTCATTAGTGGCGATTGTTGTTGTTACTGTACTTGTTCAAAGCTTAGGTTTAGATGCGCGTACTGTTGTCGACTTCGTTCGTGATATGACTAATAACCCATCAGCTACTATTGCTGGTGGCTTACCGCAATTCTCAATTCCTAATGTTCCGTTTAACTTAGAAACATTAAAAATCATTTTACCATTTGCATTTGTTTTAGCGGCTATTGGGTTAATTGAATCGCTATTAACGTTAACGTTAATTGATGAATTAACCGGTACGCGTGGTAAAGGTAATAAAGAATGTATTGCACAAGGCGCTTCAAACACGGTTAACGGCTTTTTTGGCGCTATGGGTGGTTGTGCCATGATTGGTCAATCAATGATTAATGTGAACTCTGGTGGTCGTGGTAGAGCTTCAGGCATAACCGCAGCATTAGCGTTATTAGGCTTTATTTTATTCGCATCAAATTTAATTGAACAAATACCGCTAGCGGCATTAGTTGGTGTGATGTTTATTGTGGTTATTGGTACGTTTGAATGGTCTAGTTTTCGTATTATGAAGCGTATACCTAAGTCAGATGCTTTTGTTATTATTTTAGTTTCTGGTGTTACCGTAGCTACTGATTTAGCGATTGCCGTAATTGTTGGTGTTATTGTTTCTGCACTAGTATTCGCATGGGAGCATGCAAAACATGTTGTGGTAAACAAAGTAACAAATGAAGAAGGCTCTACTGTTTACGAAGTTAATGGCCCGTTATTCTTCGGCTCTATTGCTAATTTTTTAGAGCAATTTGATGTGATTAACGATGCTAATGATGTAGTGATTGAATTTAAAAACTCACGAGTGGTTGATCACTCGGCGATTGAAGCAATTGATACCTTAGCAGAGCGTTATTTAGCGCAAGGTAAAAAGTTACACTTGAAACACTTAAGTAATGACTGTAAAGAGTTACTCGACAAAGCGGGTGACTTAGTGGAAGTTAACGTTATTGAAGACCCTGATTATCCTGTTGCTACTGATAAGTTAGGTTAAGTTAGGAATATTAACTCAACAAGATAACTAGTCATTAACATTGTTCTAAAATAGTTCAGCAGTTAATGGTATATTGATTAGCGTAATTTAAACAACATGAGTTTGAATTGCGCTTTTTTATATAATGAATTGTTAATTAGGCTTTTATTCGTGAGTAATATGCAGTTAGAGTTTTTTGATATTCC
>JALZUE010000079.1 GCA_023301705.1 Alteromonadaceae bacterium
CCTAAAGATGAATGTGAATATGCACAAACATTTATTTGCATCAGTCTAGCAGGTGTCGAAACTGCACAAATGATTGCTGACGTTTTACAAAATCAGCACCAACCACAAGTATTTGGATGTAAATTACCAGCCGCTATAAAAAGGGACTCTAAATATGAACGTTTATGGTTATTAGCACAGGGCTCTTTACCACCATGCTATAATGCAAAATATATTCAAAAACATGGAAGAAAAAAACCTCAGGATATAATATTTAAATCCAAATCAGGAAAAAGCTTTCGCTTGATTGCTAAAAGTGGAGCTTGGTTTGATGACTTTTGGATCGACTTAGTTACTCCTACCCTCGGTACTGACTTACGAGTAGAAACATGGAGGCGGCTAACAAAAACAATCCACTTACCAACTAAAGATCATAAACAAAATGCAGCAGACTATGGTCCAGAAGATGAAGTCACTAAATATAAAGAAAAAATCTATCATCATGAATTTATCGATAACAGTGGTAAAGAAGTTATCGATGAAATTACAAACATAAACTTGCAAAAATTAGAAGATAGCCATGGAAATAAATTACTCAACTTTTCTTGGCATTACACTAAAGATCATTCTAAATGGGCAATTTCTGAGCCGATTGAAATGCGCGGGAAAAGTGATATAAATAATGTAAATTCTGAAAGTAGTTGGGTCTGTATTGCAGATATAAATAGAATGACCTCTCAAGAAAAAAGAGGTGGCGGTGCGATTTGCTTTAATGAGCCAGAACTATGGAAAAGCCTAAATAATATTGAATGTATTAATGGAAAAATAACTTGAAGGCCAAGTATAAAAGTCGGCCTTTGTTATGTTTTACAACTTTATAGAATCTATAAAGTTGTAATTAGAAATCAATTATCTAAAATTGTTTTAATAATACCGCTGGTTGATACGCCGTCTTCAAAGTTCAATACTTTAACTTGTCCACCATCTGCAATCACTTCTTCTCCGCCAGCAATTTCATGTACTTCATAATCACCGCCTTTGACAAGTACTGACGGTAATATATTACCAATTAAGCGCTGCGGTGTGTCTTCACTAAAGCTAACAACCCAATCAACCGATGCTAAACCTGCTAATACTGCCATTCGTCTTGCTAGTGGGTTAACCGGTCGACCGGATCCTTTTAAGCGTTTTACTGAGTTATCGTCATTTACGGCAACAATTAAGCGATGACCCAGCTTTTTAGCTGTTTCTAAATAAGAAACATGACCTGAATGTAAAATATCAAAACAACCATTGGTCATCACTATGGTTTCATTTTTTTGTTTTGCTGAATTAACAATAATACTTAATTGCTCTTCGCTAATCACACCAGAACCACTTTCATGGCTATTATCTAATGCTTGAATTAACTCAGCCTCACTTAATGAAGATGTACCTAATTTTTTAACAACAATACCCGCAGCAGTATTCGCTAAAGCACTTGCTTGCGATAAGCTTGCACCAGCAGCTACTGCCAATGCTAATGTTGCTATAACTGTATCGCCAGCGCCTGTAACATCAAAAACTTCTGTTGTTTGAGCCGGTAAGTGAAACTCTTCACAACCTTTTCTTAAGAGTGTCATGCCCTTTTCACTGCGCGTCACCAATAATGCCTCTAACCCTAACCTTGTTAATAGTGCTTGGCCTTTTTCAACAATGTCTGACTCATGTTCACACTTTCCAACCACAGCTTCAAATTCAGAAAAATTTGGCGTTAAAATAGTTGCATCTGTGTAAGGGGTAAAATTCATTCCTTTAGGATCAATCAATACAGGAATATTTAATGATTTAGCATGTGCAATCAGTGAATCGACATTTGATAATGTACCTTTCGCATAATCAGAAATCAATAATACGTCGTGTGATAGCAGTGCATCTTTCGCTGATTTAGTTAATTTTTCTTTACAAACATCATAAAATGACTCTTCAAAATCAAGTCGAATTAATTGCTGATTTTGACTCATCACTCTTAATTTAGTGATAGTAGGTAACTGCGTTTGTTGAATAAAATCACATTGAATATTTAACGCAGTTAGCTTAGACAATAACGTATCATGGGCTTCATCTTCACCAGTAATACCCAGTAAAGTGACATTGCCACCTAACGAAGCAATGTTCATTGCAACATTGGCAGCGCCACCCGGCGTTGCTTTTTGTTGTTCAACTTTCACTACAGGCACAGGCGCTTCAGGCGATATTTTTATTGTGGGGCCGTGCCAATAACTGTCTAGCATTACATCTCCAACAACTAATACTTTTGCCTCTTTAAAAGCGAGAAGATTTACATTCATCCTATACCCTATAACTGATACTCTATATAATATCGATAGTGTAACACATCAAAAACAATGAGTTGATAACATACTGTGAGTAAAAATAAAGTTTTACAGCCTAACTTTTCCTTGTCTTATTTCTTACCTAAATATTGGTTAACTTGGCTGATGGTATTAGTTTTATACACTATTTCTTGGTTACCTTATCGCCTACAATTATGGTTAGGAAAAATGTTAGGGCGCCTTTTATACAAAAAAGGTGGTAGTAGAATTAATGTCGCTAAACAAAACTTAGCCTTATGTTTTCCTAATAAAACAGAAAGTGAGCGCACAGCTATATTAAAGAAAAATATTGAAAATACTGCCATTGCTCTATTCGAAACAGGTATTGGATGGTGGTGGCCAAATTGGCGAATCAAACGAAAAATGTCATTTCAAGGTGTTGAACATTTAGAAAAAGCTAAAGCGGAAGGCAAAGGCGTATTAATGCTAGTGATGCATTACTTAAGTGCTGAAGTAAACTGTCGAGGTATAGGTACAAGTAATCCTATGGTAGTTTTTTATCGCCCAAACAATAATGCTTTAATGGAATACTTTCAGTTTAAAGGCCGTAACCGCTCTAATAAATACATGTTAGGTAAACGCGATGTAAAAGGCTTATTGCATGCTTTAGATAATGGTGAGTATTGTATTTATTTACCAGATCAAGATTACGGGAGAAATAAAAGTATGTTTATTCCTTTCTTTGGCGTAGAAGCAGCGACAACTACTGGTACCATGATATTCGCAAAGCAGAAAAACACACAAGTTATGATGGCAATACCCACACGTAATGATGACAATAGTGGTTATACAATCAGAATTTCTAAACCATGGGAAAACTTTCCTTCAGGCGATGATGCTGCAGATTTATTAAGAGTAAATCAAGAATTAGAGGCCGCTATTTCTTTAAAGCCTGAACAATATATGTGGGTACATAGACGTTTTAAAACAAGAGCTGATAAGAATGCCCCCTCTTTATATCAATAGAGAAAATTGTATAATTTACATTTATTGAGTATTGTTAATAATTAAAAAAGTTTAAAAGTAGGTCAAGTAAATTATGGGGTTTTGGATACGTAATGGCATTATCGGTATTTTATTGGCCATTACCGCCTATGTTTTATTAGTTAGCCAAGAATTAATTAATACTAAACCAGAAGTTAAAAGTAAAGAAACTGACCTAACTAGTAATAAAATAGAAGCTATTGAACAAACAACAAAGCTAGAAAAAGATCAAGATAAATTAAAAACACAACCTCTTAAGCAAACGAAAAGTAAACCTAAAAACGCAGCAGCAGATGGTCTTTCAAGGTTTTACGCAAGTATAAACCCTGACTTTAATGAAAGCGGTCCACGTATACTTAATAATGTAGTTTTCTTACCAAACCCTGAAGGCGATATTACTAGTATTCTTGTCAATAAAGATAAAAACACTAGCCCACAAGAAAGGCACTGGAAAGGAAATATAGAATCAAGATCGTTTAGGAACGGTGAAACTTTATTTCAGAAGTTATCAGAGTATTCAACTCGTGAAGGTATTGAAGTACTATGGTGGTTAAATCGAGATTTTATTATTAAAGACCCTTTTCGTATTAATAAAGATCTTATAAGTACAGCACAACTAATTGGTTTATCTGTTGATGGTCACTTTATTGATGGGGTTAAAACATATTTTTGTTACAGTAATCGAACGTTGGTATTAACAGATACCGAAAATAGTTATTTAGAATCAAGTTGTAATAAATTAACTAACAATTAAATACACAAACCAATAAAGCATCATTTATTATTGACACATAGTAGCAATTAGACATTTTATGTCAATTTATGGTAAATATAGAATCATATTTTATATCTTCATCTGACAAACGTCACATTTAACAAACATAGGAAAAAGAATGCAATTTTCACGGATGTTATGTTTGGTATTTATTCTTGTACTGACAGCCTGCTCTGATCCAGTAAAAGAAAAAATAGCACAACAAATACCCATAACAGAAAAACGTATTAATGATTTAGCCAATGCGCTAGAAAATAATGAAGTACGTAATGCTAATTTAATTCACCAATACGCTGAGAAAGTTGAAAAACTTAAACCAGAACTTACACAATTAATCGGTGTTTTAAAGCAAGATGCAACTACCAATGGGCCAATGTTTATCGCCTTATTAGATAGGCTAGATACCATTAAAAATGCTCCCCAAATGTTTACTTCAACTACAGCCTTATATCAAGAAGCCTTAAATTTATATCAAGCAGCTGATCCTGTGCTTTTTTCTGATGCTCTAAGTGATCCTCTGAATGTATTGGCCGATATGTCTGATGGTGCATTACCTCGAATCAACGCGCTATCAAAATCTCAAAGTATGCAGGCTAATAATGCACAAGACTTTGGGTTAGGCGAACAATTAATTGGTAACCCTAGTTATGGCAGCTGGCAATCTGGCAGTAACGGTGTGTCTTTTTGGGCATGGTATGGCATGTACTCTTTAATGGGTGATATTTTTGGCTCTCGTCGTCATTCCTATGGTTATTGGGGTGGTAACCGTAACTATAGTTATTACAATGACTACGGTCGCACTCGTTATAGTTCACCTTCTCAATTAAAAAAACAAACAGCACTTGATACGCGAACTCGTAAAACCTTTAGCCGTTCTGGAAAGAGCTTTACCAGTGCTTACGACAAAAACCGCTCTGGCGCATCAGGAATTTCTGGTAAAAGTAGACAAGCACAAACAAGTTTAAATAAATTTACACGTAACACAAAAGCGAAAAGTAGTTTCAGTAAAAGTAGCTTTGGTAAAACTAGCTCAAGCTCTTCAAGTTTTCGTAATAGTAGCTCAACCACTTCTCGCAGCTTTTCTCGCGGTAAATAACATATTTTAGGATTCACCATGCAAAACATAATGGAAATTACAGGTTTAACCACTGATTTACTGATTTATTTAGCCATTGATATTTCAATAGCAATTATTTTATTAGGTGCAATGCGTTTTATTTATGGCTTATCTGCCAACGTTAATACAACCGATGAATTATCAAAAGAAGATAACTTTGCTTTTGGTATTAGTGTTGCTGGCAGTATAGCGGCTTTAGGCATTGTACTTACTGGTGCTATCACCGGAGAAAGCGCTGAAAGTTATTTAATGGAAATAGTAGGCATGTCGGTATATGGCATTTTAGGCTTAGTACTCATTAAAGTGGGCCGTATCATTCATGATAAAGTTGCTTTACAAAAACTCGATAAAAATGAACAAATAAAAGTACGTAACATCACCGTTGGTATAGTAGATGCAGCTGGTGTAATTGCAACGGCGATAGTTATTCGTGCTGTATTAATTTGGGTACATGGCATATCAATTAATACTTTTGTTGCCATTCTGGGTGGTTTTATCGTTTCTCAAGGTATGCTTGTTATTGTTACACGTTACAAAGAGCGTCAATACGCCAAAAACAATCAAGGCGATAGCTTTCAAGAAGCTCTTGAAAATGGTCAAGTTGCTTTGTCTTTACGTTATGCAGGTCAGGTCATTAGCACTGCTTTAGCAATTACAGCAGCCAGTTATTTTTTCACCTATGAGCCTGATGCTATTTTAAGTAATTTAGCCGCATGGGTAATTTTTGGCTTTGTTATGACCTTATTAGTTGCTTTACTTACCTACTGTGCCAAACGCATAATTCTAGTTGGTATTAATTTAGTAGAAGAAGTAGACCAACAACATAACATTGGTGTTGCAGCAATAGAAATGGCGATTAGCATTGCAATTGCCTTAATTTTAATGGCACTAATGGCATAATCACAACATATTATTTCGAACAATCTAACACAGAAACATGTATAAAGGCTGTATTACGTAAACAAATACCAATAGCATTGCAGCCTTTATTTTCTCTTATCACAACACCATTAACGTAAGTTTATTATTTATTTTAATGGTTATTCAATCAGCTTATTAACCATTCATGAATACAAACGCTAAACGATTACTGCTTAATGATACTTTACTCATTTTAATCATGGCCATTTTGGCTGGCTGCGGCCTTATATACGAATACTTATTATCACACTATGCCGGTAGAGTATTAGGTATTATGGAAAGTACCATTTATACCATGATTGGCTTAATGATAGTGGCAATGGGCTTAGGCGCATTTGCCGCAAGAAAAATTCACTGCGCTTACAATGGTTTTATTTGGTTAGAGTTAATGATTGCATTATTAGGCACAAGTGCAATTTTAATTATTGGTGGTGCTATTGCGTTTACCCAATTGATTCCACAATTACTCGCTGAAACATTCAATTTACCACCCGACGTATTACCCAGAGGCGGCATATTTAAAACGCTCAGTTATATTGCACTTAAATCCCCCTACTTTTTTGGCTTCGCACTGGGGTTTTTAATTGGTATGGAAATTCCACTCATTGCTCGTGTGCGTGAATTAATTCACAAAAAACACTTAAAAAATAATTTAGGTACTATGTACGGAGCTGATTATGTCGGCGCAGGTATTGGCGCTGCTATTTGGGTGACGTGTTTATTATCAATGAACATCAGCCAAGCATCAGCATTAACAGCCAGCTTTAACTTACTTGCTGGCGGCCTTTTTATGTATCGTTTTTGGCCAGAATTAACATGGCGAAAAACCTTAGTCGGTTTGCATGGAATTTTAGCGTTAATTATAGTTGTTATCTTTTTTCAAGGTAATGCTTGGCTCAATCAAATGAGTAATATGCTGTATTTAGATAAGGTGGTGTATAGCGATAAAACTCGCTATCAACAATTAACCTTTACGCAACGTAATATAAGCCAACACAACACAGCAATTACCAACTTTTATTTAAATGGCCGTTTACAATTTTCATCAAGTGATGAATTTATTTATCATGACTATCTTGTGGCGCCAGTTTTAGCTGGTTCGGCAAGGCAAGATAATATTTTGATTATTGGCGGTGGCGACGGCTTAGCATTAAGAGATGTACTTCGATGGCAACCAAAAGAAGTAACATTGGTTGATTTAGATAAACAGCTGATGCAAATTTTTAAAAACCCAACCAGTGTATTAGATGACTTCACTGCTAAACAAGTTAAATTACTCACACAAAACAGCTTGAATGATGAACGTGTTAACCTTATTTATGCTGATGCTTTTTTAGCAATTGATACTTTTATAGAAAATAATCAGCATTTTGATGCCATTATTGTTGATTTACCTGATCCTAGCCATCCAGATCTCAATAAACTTTATTCTGTTAATTTTTACGCCAGATTAAAATTGCTATTAGCCGGAGATGGTTTAATTGGTATTCAATCAACTAGCCCTTACCATGCACAAGATGCATTTATTTCAGTTGCTAAAACCTTAGCAACTGCGGGTTTTCCTTCGGTAGAGCAATACCACGACAACGTACCAAGCTTTGGCGAATGGGGTTGGACTATCGCTAGTAAAATGGGTGAAAAGCCTTCGACTCGTTTATCAAAATTAGACTCATTGCCTATTTCAGGCGGTTGGTTAACAAACGATTTACTAAATGCCGCTTTTATTTTTCCCGATAATTTTTATCAAAATGCAGATACCGTACCCGTCAATTATTTAGGTAGTAATGTAATTTACCAATTGCATCAACAAGCTTGGCAAAGCCAGCAAGGTTTAAACAACGCTTACTTACAATTAAAAAATTAACAAGGTTTTGTTGACATATTATGTCTTTGTGTTAAATTTAACTCACTCGACATAATATGTCGTTAAAAATTACTTACACATACTCACTAAATGTAACATTTTTAAACAAGGTATTGTGATTACCAACATTAGCCACAATACCTATGGTCAGTACTGTATTTAATTTAGCTATTTATCAATTTAAGGGTGAACATGAATATTCATAAGATAGCAGATCATTTCAACAGCCTAGCTGACAATTCAGAAACAGGGTTAACTTTTGATTGCCAGCCTATTTCAGGCGATGTAGATGTATTACAAATATCGATTATTGGTCGAGAAGAGTTACCTATTTTCTTGTCTGTTACTGATGATCAAATTCTTTGCATTACCTATTTATGGGGAAGCGACGAAGTAAAACCTGGTAGCTTTGAAAGCATGCACGAAAGCATGTTAGAAATGAACATTCCAATGCCTTTATCATCATTTTCAAAAGTGGGTGATAAATATGTCATTTTTGGTGCTTTATCAATTAATTCATCGTTTGATGATATTGAGCACGAATTAACCGTATTAAACAATAATGCCATCGAAATTATCGATGACATGAGCGAATATTTAATTTAATTTCAGGAGCTAATTATGAGTATATTTAAAAAAATTATGACCGCTGTACGTGGTGGAGCATCTGAAGTCGGTGAAGCGATTGTTGATTCAAATGCAACACGTATTTTTGAACAAGAAATTCGTGATTCAGAAAACCATTTAACTAAAGCAAAGCGTGACTTAACCGGTGTTATGGCACAGCAAATGGCTTCACAACGTGATGTAGATCGTCTTAAGCGCGAAATTACTGAACACGAAGGCTATGCAGTACAAGCGCTTGAAAAAGGCGATGAAACGTTAGCACTTGCTGTAGCCGAAAAAATCTCGGCACTAGAAGCTGAATTATTAACGCAACAACAAGCACTTGATAGCTTTGAAGGCAACGCAAATCGTTTAAAAGAGCTTGTTAAGAAAAGTGAACGTCAAGTCGGTGAATACAAAAGACAATTGTCTATGGTAAAAACCACTGAAAGCGTACAAAAAGCAACGTCTGCTATTACAGATAACTTTTCATCAAGTAACTCTAAGTTATTAAACGCTAAAGATTCACTAGAGCGTATTAAAGCTAAGCAGCAAAAATTTGATGACAAAATGAAAGCTGCTGAACTGTTAGAGTCTGAAAATTCAGACAACTCTCTTGAAGCACAATTAAAAGAAGCAGGTATCGGTAAAGCTGATTCTAATGCTAACTCAGTGTTAGAGCGTTTAAAAGCAAAGCAAAAATAATTAACTACGGTTAATTTAATAATCAACAAACTCACTTTATATGCTAATTAAAAAGCATATAATTGAGTTTCGTTGATTTTTCTATTTTTAAAAGCCAATTAACGTAACCACTCAATGTTATTGAATATGTATTTAAAAGTAAGCAGGTTGTCATTATGAACTTTATAAAAAAAATGTTTGGTGAAAAAAAGGTGCAGCGCCAGTTAAACTCACCTAAAGATTTAACTACTGATGACATTATTGTATTAACAGACAGTTTTGCTTTACCTGAAAACTTGCGCCAACAACAATACCAAGTCAGTAAAGTTAATACCTATGAATTTGAACATAAAACTCAACTTGAATGGATGTTAATAGGCACTGACGATACCGAGCTATATTTATCGTTAGAAGATGACGATAAACCCTACCTTAAATTTTCATTAAAAATCAACCGTTCTGATGTAGAAAAATTATTTGATCTTGATGATTTTTCAATTGTTTTTGAAGAAGACCAACCGGCTTTTCTTAACAAGAAGCAAGACTCTGCTTTAACATCAGGTTGGACAAGTGAGCAATATCAGCAACATGGTTTTGCTCAAGTAGGCTACTTTCATAAAAAAGATCATCGCCAAGAAGCCTTAAGTGAGTTTAACGGTAAAGAAGCTGGTGAACCATTCGAGCTTTATACCTTATATGATCAAAATGAAGACAGAGGCATTGATATTGAAGTATGGGATGATGGCGATACCGATATATTTTTAACGTTATTTAGACCTTTAAGCGATATTACTGATATGTACCCAGGTAGCTAATATGACCAGAAAAATACCAGAAAAGTGGCAATCATCAGTTAAAGCAGCAAAAGCGACTCAAGTCGCTTTTGATATGGATGAAAAAATTCAAATGGCGATTAGACGCAGTGCTCTTGAAGCAGGTATTAGCCCGTCAGATCAAATAAGAACTATGTTAGGTTTAACAACCAATAAACGACCAAAGCGTCCTCGTTTAACCGTCAGTTTATCACCCGATGATTACATTGTATTGGCAGAAAAATATAACTTAACGACCGAGCAACAGTTAGAAATTAAAAAGAAATTAATGGAAGAACTAGTTCATACGGTAACGATTAAGCAAACTTAGATATCAATCGCTTATAAGTAAGATAACTAACCTGAACTCGGGTTAACGGGTTTTGTAACTCATTGAATTTTAATTAATAGCTATAAATTTTTATACTATTAATTATCACAAAAAAGTTAATACAATACTCAATGTTGAAATTTAAGTAGATAACAAGGCGTTTTTCTAACTAATAGCTAGCTATTAGCAGGAAAAACAACGAAGGTAGGCGCTTAAATAGCATTATTGAGCAAAATAACTTAACCCGAGTTCAGGCTTTAAATAAACCGATAAACCTAGCGTTTAACAAACTTGCTAGGTTTATATTTCTCATAAAATATAGTGTGCTTAATCATGCCAATAAGGTGGAACATGTAACGCAATATGCCTAGAGCCATCTAACGCAACCAATAAATTTTCAATTTTCCTGTCTAACCAACTTAATAATTTAGCTGAAGATTTATCTTCTTGAATGATTAACGTTAATTGTTTTCTTAACATAGATAGCGCTTCTAATTCAGTAATACCTTCAATAAGATCTAACCAAGGTGCACGGTAATCTCTTCTTGCCTTATTATCAAATAACGGACCAAACCAACTTCCGGTTAATAAGCTACGATGTAATAATTGTTTATAAGAAAGGTATGTTTCTGATAACAGTTTATCGTCACTTGAAATATCAATGGTTAATTGTTTTAAGCTTGCTTCTAGAGCCTTGGCTGCAAATTCATGAAGACTAAAGCGACTATTCATTTGTTCGGTAACCTGATTTGATACCAAAAAATCAACAATGGCTAACTGTAAACAATTAAACCTTTTTGATTGCAAAAGTTCAAAGACTTGTTCTTTATTTGGAAATAAACGCTCTTCAAGCTTTAATTGCTCAACAAGCTGTTGGTTATATGCAATTTTTTTTCTATAGCTGCTTGAACTATCAATAATATCATGTAGATGTTTAGCGTTATTAACCCAAGCGAATAAAGTTAAAAAGTGTGATAACTCTTGACGAATATGTATTATTTTTTGGTAGGGTTCATTATTTTTAGTTTGTTCGTCGTGCCCACTAGCAGTATCAAATACCCAACAACCGTGGCGAATTAAGAGTAAAGCATGACTTAATTGCTCGAGTAAAACCAATGAAGGCTTCTCAAAATATGCATCAATAACTTTGTATAAATGCGTTAAACAAAAACTTAACCCTTCGGTAAAAGCGTGTAAAGAAGAAACTGTATTAAGACTTAATGGAATTAATGGATAATACTCAAGTGTATTCTCTACGGGTTTATTATGAAACAGCTGATAGCCTCTAGCCGCTTTAGTTTTGATACCAGGTCGCATAAGTAAAACAGAAGTTAACCGCTCTGCTAATGAGAAAATATCAAATTCATCACCAGATACTAACTCTAATTCTAATTCACAAATTTGTGTTTCTCTTCCAGATGAGCTCACAGTACCTATATCAAAAGCGATTTCAATAACACTGTTATCATATGTTACTAACCAGGTATAACGTAAAAAATCAGTTGAAAATAATACCATCAAATTACTTTGCCAGGCATCAACATTAATATTTTTAGGCCATATCTCTGTAGGAAATAAATTTAATTCAGGAAAGTTTTTATCGATATCAATATTATATTCAGGACGTTTATGTAAGCCACCAATAGTTTTGCCTGCTGTTTTAATTGTTTGCTCGCATTGTCCATTTTTACTACGAACGCGAAGACCAAAGTCATGCTGACGAAATTGAAATGTTGCAGTATCAAAATAGCGATTATTTAATAAGTTTTCGTCGGTAGTAAAGTCAAATTGTGCTTGCTTTAATACATCAGTTACTTTATTAATAACATTACTACGAATCTTTTCTTGATCAATTAAAGAAGAGCCTTCGAGCTCATTAAAAATTAAATATTTTAACTCTATTTCGGTTGCCATAGTTTTATAACACTTTTATCAATTACGACTATTTTTTATCATGTAATAATCATTATACAGAAATATATAATGATTATTACATTATCATATTTTTGTTTATTGATTTAGTTTGTTCTGCAACCCACTTAATTCAACTTCAAACACAATAATAATAATTAAAGGCCATACCTTAATTGAACTCATTATAAATTTAATGCCATTCATCCAAAAAAGACCAAAGAAATAAGGCCAATAAGTGTATGATTTAACTTAATTCAATTATATTGAACAAATACGCTAACTTATACTTGCGATAATTCAAACAAAATCATACTATTTTATTATTAATCATTTACTTATTTATTGGTTCTTTATATGCAAGCTTTGAAAGCAATTAGTTTTTTACCCCTATCTATATGTATATTACTTTTCTCACTTCCTCTTAAAGCTCAAGAAGTTGAAACAACAAAAGCCTATATTAGTGATAACCTCTTCATTTATATGCATGCAGGTGCCGGTAAAAACTTTCGAATATTAGGCTCTGTAAATGCAGGCAATGAAATTCAATTAACAGGTGAAAAAGACAATGGTTACACACAAATAATTACGTCAAAAGACCGAACTGGTTGGATAGAAAATAAATTTGTTAATAAGAACGAAAGTTTACGTGATGTTATTGCCGAATTAAATAGTCAATTAGCTCTAAACGCTGAAAGCGAAGCCAGCAACAAATCGTTATTGTCTGAAAGTAAAAACGAAATTGCACTTTTACATACTGGCAATAAACAACTTGAATCAAAAATAATTGCGCTGAAAGAAGAGTTAGCTTTAGCAACAGGAAAAATTAAAACCCAAGATCAAGAAGAATTACAACAATGGTTTTTTAATGGCGCTATTGTTTTAAGTATTGGTTTACTGATAGGTATAATATTACCTGTGTTATTTAGAAGAAAAGCCAAAAAGTCATCTTGGGGTTAATCAATAACGTTAGGTAAGTTTAATAATAAAGCAATATCATTGTGAATAATTGACAGAGCATCATTCATTTGATGCTCTGTCATTTTTCTTTCTAACTTTTCAGCGTTAACTGATAACAATAACTTCTGACAACTGCTAACCATTTCATCGATGTTAAATTGACTATCGAAGACTAATCCAAGGCTTGTACATGCTTTCAATCGCTTAGGCTGATCACTAGACACTGCAACTGCCACACTTGGTAATAGAAGTGCAATACATTGTAAAACCGTATCACCTGCACTCACTAAACGACCTTTTGCCATTACTAATAATGCAATAAATTCATCATGCTCAAGGGATTGAATGCATGTGACATCATTATTACTCGGTAATATACCTGGATAGTTTTCACCTAAAATAACAATACAATGAATACCCGATTGTCGAGCAAACACTTTAGCGGCTTGATAGACCTTTTCTACACAATACTCTTTAGATTTTTTATGCCCACCAGAGCCAACATTAAACAAAAAGAACGTTTGAGGTAAACTGTATTTACCCAGAATACTTTCTATATCACTATTGCTTCGACTGTTAAAAACTGGCCCTATATTTTTCGGTTGGTGTTTTGCAAGTAACTTAAGTTTACAGCGTTGATATAAACTTAATGGCTCGATAAGGAAGTCAGGTTGAACAACCCAATGCTGGTCAACAGATAGTATACGATTTAATTTTAATCCTCTATCCCGTTTTTTCTTATGTTGAGAAATAAAAGCAACTTTAGCACCTACAGCTTTAGCTTTATGAAAGTTAGCTGCTCGACCTGATGCATCAAATAAAACAAAATCAGGTTTTATTTTTTCTAAAATATTATCTACTGCATCACTGTCTTTGGTTGGTGAACCATGGGTTTTTAACACCTCAAATGGACAAGAATCTGCATATTTTACATCTTTATTTAAGACAAAATAAATTTTTAATGAAGGCCATTTATCTAGACAACTTTTGGCAATAATTAATGAGCGGGCATATTCACCTATTCCTTCTAATGAAGAAACAGGAATAAAGAGTAAAGTCTTAGTAGACATATAAAATAAAAGCCCTTAACAATAACTAATATAAGTTAAATATTGATACTTAATTGTAACACTGAAAATATTTTATTATTCAAATATATAACAAATAATGACTAAACTATTATTTAATTACACAACTCTAAATACTGTTCAATGACTTTATTTAAACTCACTTCTTTCAAAATATTGGGTGACTTCACTTGATATGATATCGCTAAATCAATTTTTTCAGCCAGTTGCTTTGGCTGACCTACTGGACATAAAAATTGAGCTAAATCATCTTGTAATATTTCATTAGGGCCGTGCTCACAATCAGTGCTTACCACAGGGGTACCACATGCTAGCGCTTCAACAAGTACCATACCTAAACCTTCAAAGTCAGAACTTAGCACTAAGGCTTTAGCTTGTTTCATTAAAGGATAAGGGTTTTGCTTAAAACTTAGCCCTATAATCTTTTTATTATTTATATTATGGCTTGCTATCAGTTTATTCAGTTTCTTTAAATTATTTGTTAATAACACTAGTTCAATATCAGCTTTTACATATTGAAATGCCTGTATCAAAATATCAACACGCTTTTGCTTCGCTATTCGACCAACAAATAATACGTAATCATTCTCAGGAATTTCAGAATCAAGAGCATTAGCACTATTTTCAATATCAACTAAATCAAAAGGATTATAGATCGTTGTTACATCCAAAGGAGTAATAATATTGCCTGTTAACACCTCATTCTTTATACCATTAGAAACTGTAATAAGGCGCTTCCCATTCAATACATCAACTGTTCTTCGTTGATCCCAAGCTCGAATAAATTTTAATGGCGAAAACATTGCCAGAGTTTTTTCTATTGAATTATGAATGACATAAAAACAATTCGGTAAATTTGCCTTGGCAACAACATAGTGGGTGATATCTAAATTGGAAAAGTAGGCATCAAAATAACCTATTTTATTAAGAAGAAGTTGTAGTTTTTGTGTTGCAGATTTTTGCACAAAATAATTTGATAATTTAACTTTAGCACTATCAAAAACAAAATGAATATTTTTTGATTTAGGAATGTCATAATCACACTTTTTTTTTAGTACAATCATGTGCACATCAATATTTTTAGCTAACATTCCATGAAAAAGTGATAAACAGACTTTCTCTGCTCCGCCACCATTTAATGTATCAATAATAATCGCAATGCGTTTTTTCATTATAAAATAAATTTTTGAAGTGATATTCTCAATAATACAATGTTTACTTAAAAAATTAACGCCCTATTATCAATTTCTTTACTTGTAACATTTTAAACAAGAATAGCAAAAGCTCGTGTTTGCTTATTGTGAGTGAACCATAAACTCCCTATAATCGGTGTAACTATAAGATCTACTTAGTAACTATACATAAATGCGATTCAACATTGGAAAAGGGCTTACTTTATTAGCCTTATATTTAATTACCCCATTATCTCATTCTGCAGGAGTTTCTCCTTATTTACCGATTAATGTAACGCCTATTCTAGAAAATGAAGTTGAACGACTTGTTTCAGTTTCGGGTATGAGTAATTTAACGCGTCCATATAGTTTGGCAAGAATCTTTGAAAATATGGAAAAAATCAAAGACTCTCATCCCAAACTTTATCATCGATTAACAAAAGCATTGGCTCCTTACACAAAAGCAAGGTCTGTCACCCAACTTTCAGCATCGGCTAAATACTCAAATGATCATCATGCCGCACCTAACCAGCGTGGTAACTTTACCGACACACAACTCAATGTTAGTTTTCGTTCTCAATTAAAAGTAGCCGATTGGCTAGGTGTTTTTATTGGCGGTGAGGCCACACAATATAAAGATGACGATCTAGATTCTGAAATACAAGCCACAGGCAGCATTGTTGCAATAGGTACAGACTGGGCACAACTTGATATTGGCTATAAAGATATATGGTTATCCCCTTTCAAAGGTTCTGCACAGTTATTAAGTACTAATGCACAAACATTATTGTCTGTTTCATTAAGCAATAATTTACAGCTTGATACCTTCGGCATAAAATGGAATTACAGTGTTTTCTTAGCTCAACTTTCAAGACAGCTAGTACAATTCCAACCTGGTGAATTTAGTGATGAAGATAAACCATTGCTTGCAGGTTTCCACATTGACTTTAATGTCACCGATTGGTGGTCAATAGGTGCAACGCGTACGTTTCAGTTTGCTGGTGGTCAAAGACCTCGCAGTTTACGTACACTAGCAGATGCTTTTATCGACCCAAGAGGCGCTGACAACGATGCTGCCGTTGATGAAGAGTCAGGTAATCAAATAGCCTCAATTACCAGTCAAATAGACTTTGATGGCAGTATACCTTTTTCATTCGTTGTTGAATTAGCAGGAGAAGACACTTCAAACGCTAAACCTTATGAATTAGGTAATACCGCGTTAACTGCTGGTTTATACTTCCCTTACCTTTTTAATGACAGCGTCAGTTTCACCTATGAATACTCAAGCTTTCAAGACCAATGGTATGCAAACAATGTATATCAAGAAGGTTATGTTAATGAAGGTTTTGTTTTAGGTAATTCAGCATTTCAAGCCCAACGAGAGCAGCTTACAGCTACTCCTGGCAGTGCCCATTTTATCCAATCATTTTTGCAACTGAAAAACGATGCTATCATTTCAACTGTCATTCGATTCAGTGAATTTGATAGTACAAGTACAGTACAGTATACCGATGCATGGGAGTTAGAGCTTGATTACACAACATCATGGTATGGTCATACAGTAACCAAAGGTATTTATGTCGGTAAAGATCCATTAGGTGAAACATTTACTCAATTTAACATTACGTGGGAATTATAAAAATGAAACGTTTATCACCTTTCATCGGTTTGCTTTTAACTTGTTGTACCTTTTTTAATAACGCATCTGCTGAAGTTTTTTATGAAGTAACTGCAGGTGCAAGTAAACTTGCTTTAGATATTGAGCAAAGACTTGGCACACAAACAGAAGATGACTCTACAGCGCTTAATTTTTCAATTGCTGCGTATAGAAATTCTACTGAAACATCATACTGGGGCGCTGTAATTGAAGTTTCATCAGCAATTTCTCGTGATGATGATTTACCTGGTAGTGGCAGAATTATCGGTTTTCGTTTTGCCGATTATTTAAAAAAAGTAGGTGAACACTCGGCTTTTGAAGTCTATGCAGGTTTTGCTCAATTTGATTTTATTGAAAAAGCTAACGGTTATTACTTTGGCGCAAACTACCGCTATGATGTTTTTTCTAAAGGTTCAGGCTTATTACTTGAAACAAAATATTATCAAGATTTATCGTATGACTCTCCACAAGGTGACGATATAGTTGATGGTTTTCAAACCAGCTTAAAATATTATTATCAATTTTAATTTAATTATTTTCGATTTTTTACAATAAATCATTGACTAAAAGACAGTAGATAATGTATTAATGTAGTCACAGATGAGAATAAACCTTTATAATTTCTCATTAATAACTGACATAAAACCAAATTTTGAGACAATAAATGACAATATTTAGCTACTTTTCAGTAAACCTGCTGCTTCTCGTATTAAAAATACGCGGAAGATTTGTTATTGCTTAAAATTTATAAAGAATAAACATCAAACCCGCGTTATAATACGCGGGTTTTTTTTTGCCTGCGCATTGACGTAAAAATAACGTAGCATTTAGCAATATAAACGCTAACTACGTTTTGAATATTTACTAAGGATTACCCTATGAACGATAAAGTTATTATATTTGATACCACCTTACGAGATGGCGAGCAGGCTTTAACCGCAAGTTTATCGGTTAATGAAAAAATTCAAATTGCACAAGCGATTGAACGCTTAGGTGTTGATATTATTGAAGCTGGCTTTCCTGTTTCTTCACCAGGTGACTTTCATTCCGTACAAGAAATTGCGCGCACGGTAAAAAATTCAATTGTATGTGGCTTATCTCGCGCTGTTGAAGCTGATATAAAAGCCTGTGCTGATTCAATGAGTGTGGCAGATCAATTTCGTATTCACACCTTTATTTCAACTTCTGACGTACATGTTCAACAAAAATTACGTAAAGACTTTTCAGATGTTGAAGCAATGGCAATTCATGCAATAAAGTATGCTCGCCAATTCACAAACGATGTTGAGTTTTCATGTGAAGATGCTGGCCGTACGCCAATTGATAATTTATGTCGTATGGTAGAAAACGCGATTAAAGCGGGTGCAACTACCATTAACATTCCTGATACTGTTGGTTATACGTTACCAAATGAGTTTGGCGGTATTATTACTCAGTTATTTAACCGTGTGCCAAACATTGATCAAGCCGTTATCTCGGTACATTGTCATAATGATTTAGGGTTAGCCGTTGCCAATTCAATTGCAGCAGTTCAAGCAGGTGCTCGTCAAATTGAATGTACAGTTAACGGTATTGGAGAACGTGCAGGTAACTGTTCGTTAGAAGAAGTGGCGATGATTATGCAAACACGCCAAGACTTATTAAACGTTCGCACTGATATTCGTCATCAAGAAATTGCGAGAACATCTAAATTGGTGAGTCATTTATGTAATATGCCAATTCAACCGAACAAGGCTATTGTTGGTAGTAATGCATTTTCTCATTCGTCAGGTATTCACCAAGACGGTATGTTAAAAGCATCAAATACCTATGAAATTATGACACCTGAAAGTGTCGGTATTAGTAAAACAAAATTAAACTTAACGTCACGTAGTGGTCGTCATGTAATTAAGCATCGCATGGGCACATTAGGTTATAACGAAGATGATTTTGATTTAGAAGAATTATACCAAGACTTCTTAAAATTAGCTGACAAGAAAGGTCAGGTATTTGATGATGACTTAGAAGCCTTATTATTTAATATTCAGCAGCATGACAGTGTTGAGCATTACAAAATGCAAAGCATGACAGTTCAATCGGGTAGCGATGATTTTTCAACTGCTGAAGTTACCATGAGCGTGGGTGATAAAACCCAAACACAATCAGCACAAGGTAATGGCCCTGTTGACGCATTATACAATGCCATTCAAAAAGTCATCGATGAAGATATTAGCGTTGCAGACTACAAAATATCAAACAAAGGTGCGGGTCAAGACGGGTTAGGTGTAGCTAACTTAGTGGTTAAGTGGCAAGAAAGAAACTTCCATGGTTATGGTATTGATACCGATGTTATTGAAGCTTCTGGCCAAGCGTTTGTCTCAACCTTAAATGCAATACAACGTGCTAAACATATTGCGTCTTTACGTGAAGAACGTAAAAGTAAGCAATCTTAATAAACACTATAAATAAAAATGAATACACCTCATCTCATACTAGTGTGTATTCATTTTAGTTTTTAAATACATATTGAATAGGAAAATCATGTCAAATATAGCAATTTTAGCCGGTGATGGTATCGGACCAGAAGTAATGACAGAAGCTAAAAAAGTATTAGCAGCTGTTACAGAAAAATTTGGTTTAGATCTTACATTAAATGACTACAATGTAGGTGGCTGTGCTATCGATAATAACGGTGAAGCACTTCCTAAAAGCACTATTGAAGGTTGTGAGCAAAGTGATGCTATTTTATTCGGTTCAGTTGGCGGTCCAAAATGGGAAAACTTACCTCCGGCAGAACAACCTGAGCGTGCTTCATTATTAGGGTTACGTGGTCACTTCGGCTTATTTTGTAACATGCGCCCTGCTAGCTTACTTTCTGCTATGTCACACTTATCACCATTGCGTGCTGATATTTCATCAAACGGTTTTGACATTTTAGTGATGCGTGAATTAACCGGTGGTATTTACTTTGGTGAGCCAAAAGGTCGTCATAATGCTGGTACTGAAGATGAAGCTGGTTTTGACACCATGATTTATTCACGTAAAGAAATTAGCCGTATTGCTCATTTAGCATTTAAAGCAGCACAAAAACGTAATAGTCGTGTAATGTCTATCGATAAAGCAAATGTATTACAAAGTTCAGTATTATGGCGTGAAGTGGTTAACGAAATTGCAACAGAATACCCTGATGTTCAGTTAGCACATATGTACGTTGACAACGCAGCAATGCAATTAGTAAAAAACCCTGCGCAATTTGATGTCATGTTATGTTCAAATTTAATGGGTGATATATTGTCAGATATTTGTGCAATGATCACAGGCTCTATGGGCTTACTACCATCAGCTAGTTTAAATGAAAGTGGTTTTGGTATGTACGAACCTGCAGGCGGAAGTGCACCAGATATCGCAGGTAAAGGCATTGCTAACCCAATTGCACAAATTTTATCTGCCGCGTTAATGTTACGTTACAGCTTAAATCAAGGCGACGCTGCCTTAGCAATTGAAAACGCAGTATCTAAAGCATTAGATGACGGTTATTTAACAGGTGACTTGTTAACACCTGAAAGTACAGTAACAGCAAAAAGTACGTCAGAAATGGGTGATATTATTTGCGCAAACATTGCAGCACAATAATTGGCGAGTTAGCCTATCATTGTTAAAATATAATGATGTATTTAAGTACTTATACGCTTTCTAAAGCGCTTTCATACATCATCGCAATACCATAAAAGTAGAAATAAGGATTTATAAGATGGCTACCACCTTATATGAAAAATTATACCAACGTCATTTAGTTGAAGAAAAAGCAGGTGAAACACCGCTTTTATATGTTGATCGCCACTTAATTCACGAAGTGACGTCTCCACAAGCATTTGCTAACTTAAAGTTCCATAACCGCCCTGTTCGTCGTCCTCAACAAACAATCGCAACAATGGATCATAATATATCAACACGTTCTGTTGATATTGATGCAGCAGGTGCTGCTGGTGCAAACCAGTTACGTACATTAGAAAAAAACTGTAAAGAGTTTGGTATTACCTTATTTGGTATGGGTCATAAAAACCAAGGTATTGCACATGTAATGGGGCCAGAGTTAGGTATTACACAACCGGGCCAAGTAATTGTTTGTGGTGATTCTCATACCGCTACACATGGTGCTTTTGGCGCTTTAGCTTTTGGTATTGGTACATCAGAAGTTGAACATGTATTAGCAACTCAAACATTACGTCAAAACCGTGCAAAAAGCATGAAAATTGAAGTAACTGGCAAAGTAGCACCAGGTATTAGTGCGAAAGATATTGTTTTAGCTATTATTGGTAAAACGGGTAGTGCCGGTGCAACGGGTTATGTGGTTGAATACTGTGGTGATGTAATTGAAGCATTAAGCATGGAAGAGCGCATGACCATTTGTAATATGAGTATCGAGTTTGGTGCTAAAGCGGGTATTGTTGCCCCAGATCAAACCACATTTGATTATTTACAGCATAAAGAATACTCACCTAAATTAGATGAGTGGGATGCTGCTGTAGCAAGTTGGAAAACATTAATAACAGATGACAATGCTGAATTTGATTATGTATTAACGCTTAAAGGTGAAGAGATCAAAGCGCAAATGACTTGGGGTACAACACCTGGTCAAGTTACGTCAATTGATTCTGTAGTACCATCTCCTGATGATTTCTCAGATCCTGTTGAGAAAGAGTCATGTATCAAAGCATTAGCCTACATGGGCTTAACGTCAGGTACAAAATTAACAGATGTTACAGTAAATAAAGTATTCATTGGTTCTTGTACAAATTCTCGTATTGAAGATTTACGCTCAGCAGCAGGTGTGGTTTCAAGCTATGCAGCACAAGGTAAAAAAGTATCAGATAAAGTAGAAGCGATAATCGTACCTGGCTCTTACCGAGTAAAAGCGCAAGCAGAAGCAGAGGGTTTATCACAAATATTTATTGATGCGGGCTTTGAGTGGCGCTTACCGGGTTGTTCAATGTGTTTAGGCATGAATGATGACCGTTTAGAAGAAGGCGATCGTTGTGCTTCAACGTCAAACCGTAACTTTGAAGGCCGTCAAGGCCGTGGTAGCCGCACGCATTTAGTGAGTCCAGAAGTTGCAGCGGCAGCAGCAATTGAAGCTCGCTTTGTTGATTTAACACTTGCTTTTAATGCTGAACCAGCAAACGTTTAGGAGAATATCATGGAAAAATTTACAACACATACTGGTTTAGTTGCTCCTTTAGATAAAGCGAACGTTGATACAGACCAAATTATTCCAAAGCAGTTTTTACAAAAAACTGAACGTGTAGGTTTTGCACAGCATTTATTTCACGATTGGCGCTACCTTGACTTTGAAGGCACTCAGTCAAACCCTGAATTTGTACTGAATTACCCTCAGTACCAAGGTGCTACCATTTTATTAACACGTGAAAACTTTGGTTGTGGTTCAAGCCGTGAACATGCTCCATGGTCACTACAAGAATATGGTTTTGGAGTAATTATTGCGCCAAGTTTTGCTGACATTTTTTATGGTAACTGTATCAATATTGGTATTGTACCGGTGAAATTAACTGATGATGAAATTCAACAATTATTTGAAGCGTCAGAAAAAAGCAATATTGAAATTACGGTAAACTTACCAGAGCAAACTGTTTCATGTGGTGACTTAACCTTTAGCTTTCCATTAAATGACTTTCATAAATACAGCTTATCTGAAGGTGTAGATAGCGTTGGTTGGACATTAGATAAAATTGATTTAATTGAAAGCTATGAAGCTAAGCGTCCAAGCTGGGCATAAGTTATAAAGTAATAATTAAATACTAAAAAGCCGCGATTATCGCGGCTTTTTTATTACATAAAACATACGTTTATTTTTTTGTTTCCGCTGGTTTATAAGGCCCTACTAATAAACCTCTTTCCTTTGAATCAAAAGCAATACTATGTGCTAATCTGGCAGCCTGAGGCGTTCTATCAACTAGGTTACCTGCAATTTGGGTAATTGCTGCATTCACTAATGCACCAATTAAACCATTACCGCCACTGTCAGAAGCTAACTCTGCCATTACAGGCGCATCCCAAAGTAAAGTGCCCGTTTTAACAGAAACAAGTTTTGCATGACCTTTCACGATAGTTACAGATGAAAGTACTTTATATTCTTGTCCCCAATTATCAATTGTTACGTATAAAACAGAATCTGCACCGATGTTTTCTGAAATTTTATCTAACGAAATACTCTGCATTTCAGCTGGCGTAGGTAAACCATTTTCTTTTAAGAATGTATCAATTACAGCAACCGGATAAACATAGTAGCCTTTTTCAGCTAAAGGCATAGTGATTGTTGATAAGTAGGTATAAGACGCACTCACATCAACAGAGTTATTCAGAGGAGGTAAAACTAAAATAGAACGCGGAGATTCATTTTTAAGCGCAGTATAATCGTATGGAGGTACTGTTGCACACCCCGTTAACAATACAAACACAATAGGTATTAATTTAAATATCATTTTCACGTTAAGATCCTTCTTCACTTTTAGTTACTCTTTGTATCATTCCGTCAATTAACACCGATGATTCTGGAAACAAAGACTTTTCTGTTTCAAAAGCTTCTAAGGCCAATGATATACTACCATTTGATGCATACATAAAGCCTAAATGAGCATAAAGTCCGGGAGGAATAGGCATTCCTTTGGCTTTCGCTTTTTCTATATCTTCTTCTAATTCTGCTATTTGAATATCCGGTGTTGCTTCACCTGGAGTATTGTATGTCTTATAAATTAAGTTTTCATATTCACCCCAATAATAATGTGACTTAGGCATTGTACAACCGGTTAAAACTGCAATAGTAACAGCTGTTATTAATAATTTTTTCATCATCATCCTTAATTACTTTTCCAATAAAACTAATACGCCAGAGTCAATATCACGAGCCATATTATTCACTGTTTCTTTAATCGCAAAATCAAGTACCTTGCCGTTTAACGTAGCATCGTAACCAGCACTAGAACCAAAACCAACAACCTGGCGTGAGTTTAATTCATATTCACCGGCACCTTGTGTTGAGTAAATGACTTCTGATGTTAAAACATCAACAACATTGAGTGTGATTTTTGCGTAAGCTATTTGTGTTTTTCCTCGACCTAAAATACCAAATAGCTGTGTGTCACCAACAGATTTACGACCAAATTCTGTCACATCACCAGTGACGGTATATCTAGCACCTTTAATATTTTGTTTAATACCCAACAACTCAGCTTCTTTTTTTATGCCTTCCAAGTTATCTCGATCAACTACTTTAAAGCGGTTAGTTTGTTGTAGTAATGCAGTTAAAATCGTTTTTGCTTGATTACCTAATTTATCCTGACCCGATGAAAATAATCCTTGTAAATAATTAGAACGATTATTAAATTGTCCTATCACTAATGTTGATTTTACACCTGAGTATGGTTTATTAAATGTAGCAACCGGCTCTACTTCAACTTTACGATGTGTTTGAGTTGCGCAACCTGAAAGTGTGATTAATGATAAAAAAATTATCATCCAAATATTTTTTATTGATTTAATGTCCATGCCATTCCCTTTAAAATTAAATATAATTAATACATTATCTACGAATTAACGTTAAAATAAAACACAAAAGTTACAGAATAGTTATACAAATGTTATAAAAAAACCGCGGTAATCGCGGCTTTTTTATAAATTATAATTTCATATAATATTTTATTCTTAAACACTATTCCCAAGTAGATAAAGAAGGCAAACTAAATAACTCATTTTGGTAAGAAAGTACTACCTGATTTCTCTCTATCGCAATGACTTTCAGATCGTCGGTAATATTATCACCCACAAATTTAACTCTATCATTAACACGTACAGAGCCATTTCCATCTGATTCATACAAATGCATTTGAAAGTTTAGCCGCGGCACCCCGTTTTGAACCCATGACGGCATATCATTTAATGCTCTAACATCAACATTTTTTTCTTCTATGGTTGGGTTGTATGCATTATCTAAGTCTTCATCATCTAAACGTTTAGTTTCTTCTATCGCAGCTTGAAATAACGTTAATAGTTCATCTGAAACCCCTTCTTCAGCTTCCACTTTAAATTCGGGTAAAGGCTTAGGTTCACCATTGATAGGTTGTACCTCTGGTTGAACTATTTTTTTGGCTTTTTTAGCTTCTTGCGCGATTGCTGCTTTTTCTTCTTTTATAGTTTTTTCTTTAAGTTGCTGCTCTTTAATTTTAAGATCTAACAGAGTTTCTAACTTTTGCTCTAATAGCGCTTCAGTATCTGCTTGCTCAACAAGTTTACTTTCATTTGTTGCTATTTCTTGAGTTTCTTCGGTATTATCAAGCTCTGTTTCTATAACTTCTTCACTAACAGGTATTGATTGTTCCACTGTTGCCTGTTTAGGTGTAGGTTGCTCTATTTCTAGCGAATTGACTGCCCTTTGATTAGCAAACCAAATACCTGTAAATAATGCTGCGCCAATTAATACACTAACACTAACAATAGCTACTAACATCATTTTCATCATTGCTTGAGAAGAGTTAGCGCCTTGATAACTAGCTTGGTGTGATAGTGCTGTATCGTGTTTACCTGTACCTAAAGCTTCCTCTGAGGCATCTAAGACTATTTTTTTATTTACCAATGTTTGGTTACTATTATAGGCTTTCAATAATGCACGATCACATAACAAATTAATTAACCTTGGAATACCGTTCGATAACTTATGAATAGTCACTAAAGCTTTTTTATCGAAAAGCTCTCTTGGACTTTGTGCGACGTCTAAACGGTGTTTAATGTACTGTGCAACTTCTTCTTTGTTTAGTGGCATTAAATGGTATCTAGCAGTAATTCGCTGTGCCAATTGGCGTAAGTCTTGCCGCTGTAATAATTGCTGTAATTCAGGCTGACCAATTAAAATTACTTGCAGTAACTTTTTAACATTCGTTTCTAAGTTCGTTAAAAGTCGTAATTGCTCTAACACTTCAGCTTGTAAGTGCTGAGCTTCATCAATAATCAATACTGTGTTTAACCCTGCTTCATGGTTTTTAATTAGCTTTTCTTGAATTTTATCCGTTAATGTTTTTAAAGTTGCACCTGTTTTACGGTACTTAATTTTTAACTCATCACATACAGTGGCTAATAACTCATGTGATGATAATGTTGGATTTAAAATAAACGCTACTTGTGTATTTTCAGGAAGAGATTGCAAAACACATCGACTTACTGTCGTTTTACCTGTGCCAACCTCTCCGGTTAATAAAACAAAACCTCCAGTATCACCTAACCCATAAGTTAAATGTGACAATGCTTCCCTATGACGGTCACTCATAAAAAGGAAGTCAGGGTTGGGTGCAATAGAAAAAGGTAGCTCTTTCAAGCCAAAATAATTGGAGTACATATTAAGCCAAACACATGAAGTTAAATAACGATGAAAAACTACCGTGTTCAACCAACTATGTCAAAAATTAAAATGTTAAATTTCGTAATTTCTGAGTCAAAAAATATAGCTGAATATATTTATGATATAGTGAGTCATTAAATTCATTCATACTAAACTCAAAGAATTAACTCTTAAATGAAACAACATACCGCTATGGCATCACCAAATACTCATACGAAAAAAATAAACGTCAAGCCAGAAAAGCAACTCAATACGTTTTTAGTTGGCGGTGCTGTGCGTGATGCATTATTGGGTAAAAAAGTCGTTGATCGTGATTATTTAGTAGTTGGTTCAACGGTTAACGCCATGTTAGCGCTAGGTTTTGTTCAGGTAGGTAAAGACTTTCCCGTTTTCCTTCACCCCGACACTAAAGATGAATATGCCTTAGCACGCACCGAAAAAAAGGCGGGTGAAGGTTATACTGGCTTTACTTGTTATGCCAACCAAGATGTTACTATTGAAGAAGATTTACTGCGCCGAGATCTAACTGTTAATGCAATCGCCATGAGTCCAAACGGTGAATATACCGACCCTTACAATGGCCGAAAAGATTTACATGATAAAGTGTTACGTCATGTGTCTGATGCCTTTATAGAAGACCCGTTGCGCGTATTGCGCGTTGCTCGATTTGCAGCGCGGTTTCATGATGATGGTTTTACCATAGCACCCGAAACGTTAACAATAATGAAAAAGCTTAGCGAAAGCGGAGAACTCACAACCTTGAGTGGTGAACGTGTATTTAAAGAATTACAGCGTAGCTTTGAAGGAGATCACCCAGAGGTATTTATTCAAACCTTAAAAGACTGCGGCGCGTTAAAGTCACTATTACCCGAGGTTGATTGCTTATGGGGTATTCCTAATCCAGTGAATTGGCACCCTGAAATATGCTCAGGAATACACACAATAATGGTTATTCAACAAGCAGTCTTACTATCAAATAAGGTATCTGTTCGATTTGCAGCCTTATGCCACGACTTAGGTAAAGGTTTAACGAATAAAGCTCATTGGCCCAGTCATAGGGGACACGAAAAATCAGGTTTACCTTTAGTAAAAGCGGTGTGTAAACGCTTAAAAGTACCAAGTGAGTATGAACAATTAGCCTTAAAGGTATGTGAATATCATTTACATTGCCATAAGGCCTTTGAGCTTAAGGCATCAACAATATTAACGCTATTTAATTCACTTGATGTATGGCGAAAGCCTGAACAATTTGAAGACTTTTTATTGGCCTGTACTGCTGATGCAAGAGGAAGAAAAGGATTAGAGCAGCAAGCTTACACACAAGCTGACTTTTTATTATTAGCAGCTAAGGAAGCAACAAAAGTTATTGCGAAACCTTTCATAGAGCAAGGTAAACAGGGTAAGGCAATTAAAGAAGCAATAGATCAAGAGCGTATTAATGTAATAAAAACCGTAAAACAAAACTACCCTAGTTAATTGATTGTAGCTTCGAATTAACAAATATTAGTGATATTACTGCTTAATTAACATAAAGAGTCAACTTAAGGAGTTAACACAAGAAGCTAACTCCAGAGATTGTACAGATTAAAATAGCATCAAGTTACTATTTCAGTCTGTATATTATGACAATAATATTGGTGTAAACTTTTAAGCTTTCAATTGCCAAACACTGACTTCTTGTTGGCTTAACGAAAAATTACGCGTACTTTGTGATATTAACCTAGGTAAGCTTTCACGCTCAACTAAACTAAAGTGTTCAGATAAGTAATCAGATAAACCATCAAAGCCAGTTCGATTTTCGCCATTAACTTTGATACCACCTATCCATTTATCTTTACTGCTAACATCTTCATTAAATTGGTAATCGCTGGCAATAATTAAATAACCATTAGATGTTATACGTTGATGTATAGTCTCAAGAAATGCTTTGGCATTATAGCTTTTCTCTAAAACTTGCTGTGCTACCACTACATCATAACCAGTAAAAACAGGTTTTAAATTGGCTGCATCTCCTTGGCTAAACAAAATATTTTGCACATCAGCCGAACTATTCAGGGTGCCTAAATCAGTTAATGTCACTTCATGATAATTAACAATATCACCTTCATTAACTGTTTCATAACGAACACAACCACCTTGCTGCAATTGCACGCCATGTTGTATAAACCTTGCTGAAAAATCAATGGCGTCAATATGCGAAAAATCACTTGATAATAAAAATGAACTAGCACCAACGCTACAACCCAAATCAAGTAATTTATCTGTATTAATATCGTTATTTTTAATGGTTGCTTGTATGAATGATACTAAGGCTTTGCTGTAATTTTTTATACCTAGTGTAGAAGCTATATCGCTTTCTTTTCCGTACTGCGCGTTAAGCTCTTGGCAAACAATTTCATCATTTTCATAACGATTTAATGTCACATTAGGAATATGTTCACTTTTGCTCGCCACATACCTAAAGCCTGCATGTTGAAAAAAGTGACGTCTAAAGGCATAGCGAGAGTATCGAGTAGCTTCATTACCTGTTGAGATCCATGAACCACCTTTAATTAAATTATGCTTACCGTCAAAAGTTGGTGTAGAAAAGTCATCATATAAAGGGTGTACTTCAAAACCATTAAAACCATCAATAGGTGATTCAGTCCATTGCCATACATTACCTACAATGTCATAAATTCCGTTATGCTCATAACGGTCAACAGGAGAAGATGATGCACTATACGCTAAGTTAATATTACCTGGCGTTTGTTGCCACTGATTAATATCATCGTTAATAAAATCACGTAAACACGACCATTCAGCTTCACTAGGTAAGCGAATAATTAACCCTGTTTGCTCTGTTTTAAAATTACAAAAAGCTTTAGCTTCTAAATAATTCACTTCAGCTGGCCAGTTTAATGGTAATAAAATTTCTTGTGTTAGGTTACGTTGAAAATATTCTTCACCTTTTTTTAACCAAAATACAGGCATGCTTGGTTTTTTATACTTTAACCATTGTTGACCTTCTTCGGTCCAATACGCTAGATTTTGATAACCGCCCGCATTAATAAACTCAATAAACTCTTGATTAGAAACTAGAAATTGACTTGTAGAAAAATCAGGAACAACAACTTCCGCTTCACCATACTCATTATCCCATCCATAAGTCTGTGCACTTTCGGGCTTACCGAGTAAAACATTTTTGCCATGAACGTTAATAAGCTGATTTTTAGGTGCATCACCAACATCACTGCATGCTAACCAATTATCATTAGGTGTTACATGCTCTATTGGTAACATACGAATAATTACTGACGATGTTTCCAGATGAATACGTTCATGTTCGCTGCCCATCAACATGATCCATGCTAGTGAATCACTTTCAATGGGCAATGTTAATGGCATGTCATCAATTAATTTACACACTAAACTGAATACTTGCTGACGATACTCTCGAACTTCATTCACAGTTGGCCATTGATAATTTTCACTGTTTAAATCGTCCCAGCTCATTTCATCAACACCAACTGCACAAACTGATTCAATTTTTTCATTAACGCGTGAAAATATAAACTTGCCAAGTAGAAGTTTATTAATATAAAAACTTGCCGTATGACCAAAATAAAAAATAAGTGGATGACGAAGAGGTTCAGGTTTTGAATAGAAGGCATCATCGTTCTTGATTAAATTAAATAATGAATCATATGTTTGCCATGTATTAATGAAGTATTGTTTAATTTCTTGTCGTTTGTTTTCAACCAACTCACCCGATAGCAACGGACTAATAGATTGATTATCAATTATATTCATATATATTTTTTTATAACGCTAAACCGAGTAACATCTCAATTAAGTAACGATTTATAACCTTTTTAATTATATTTTTTTAAGTTATACAAGCAATTTATTCTATTAATAACATGCTGTACTTAAAATTGATTATCATTTTACATATTTTTATATCATTAATAATGACACTAAACACCCTAATACGTGCAAAATTTATATCTAGTTTCATTAAAAAATAAAAACAATAATAAAGTAGATGCAAAAAATTTCAATCATATATCTGTCTTTAAATATAACCTATCTACTGATTGATAAACAACTAAAATAAAAAAATTCAGTAATATCTCCTATGTAAGAAAGACCTTGATATGAAAAATAAATTTCTGATTAGGTTTCAATATTTTTTTGTGTATAGCGCTCTCTATATATTACTGCTTGGTTTTTGCCTAGCTTTTTAGCTCTTGATAAAGCTTGTAACAACTCATTATAAAACTTATCAACATTTCCTTTTGACGAAGCCTCTATAATTCTAACCCCCACACTTATGGTCACTTTAAGATCTTTTTCATTTTCAACAGAAAAGCTATTACTTTGAACTAATTGAACTAATCGCTCGGCTATTTTTATTGTTAACATTTCATCAATTCTTGGCAGAACACAAAGAAAGGTACCATTATCTAAATGCCCTAAAACATCTTCAGTACGTAAACATTTTTGCAGTACTGAAACTAATTGACATAAAAGTTGCTCTTTAACTTTATAACCATAACAATCGTTAATAATCAAAATATTATCAACTTCAATAAGTAAAATAGAAACTTTTCTTTTATGAGAAGAAGCTTGAAGTAATTTATGCCAATATGCCATCATATAATTTCTATTATACAAGCCTGTAATACTGTCTTTGGTTGTAATAGAACGTAAAGTCTTTTGTGATTTTTTATTCTGAATAATAATAAAAGTAACAAAAAAAACAATCAAACCTAATAATATATAAGAGTATTTATAACCTTGCTTTTTATATATAGCGATTAAACTCAATTGCTCATTATTTTTACGGTTAAACTCAATTAAGCTAAGTTCAAGCTGGTTCAATTCTGAAAGTAAAAGTCGCTCATTAATATTGTAGCGAAAATCAGAACGTTGTTTTTGTTCTACTAATGATTGTTTGTAAAACCTTTCAAACCCAAAAAATGCTGTTTCGTAATTTTGTTTAGCATAAGAGATTTGCGCACTTAATTGTAAAGTTTCAAGTTGCCAAGAGGTATTTTGATGGGCTGGTAAATTACTATATAATTGATTGATTTCAATTAATAATTGTTGTGCGCTTTGATAATCAGCAGAATAAATTAAACATCTCACTTTTCTTTTTAATAACTCTGCTCTGAAAATTAAACTACCTTGTTGTGATAACCCTTTATTAATATAAACAAGAGCTTTCTGACAATCTACGATCTCTTCATTTCGAGCATTATTCGTTGAATTGGCATCTTCAGGTTCTAAAGAAAAATAGCTTTTGCCTGATGATGAAAAAATAGTAGCATAACCATAAGAAATTAAAAATTGCTGTGCTTCATTAATAAACATTAAGCTTTTTTCATAATGCTCCAAAGATTCAAGCGCCTCTTTCCTGTTGTTGTTATCTCGATGTGTTAATGCAATAGAATAAAGTACTTGTTCAAAGTGTCGTGAATAACCAAACTGTTCGTAAGTTTCATAGGCTTTAAAGTAATAATCAAGCGCAGTATCAAATTCTTCATTATATCGATAAATATCACCGTAGCTTTGATTGATAAGTGCTATTGTAAAGTTATCTGCTTGACTAAAAGAATCTATATAAGCGAGTTGTAACCCTTCTAGACTATCATCAAGCAGCTCTGTGATGTGCTGATTTAACAGCATTGCTTTTTTTATTTCTACGTATAATAGGGTATTATCATTAACGAATGATATAGCCTTATCAAAAAGTTCAGCCGCTTTATTAAATTCATTATTTTGCTGTGCAATAATTCCTGAATAAAAGATTAACTTTGCTTTAACTAGACTCTTTGAGGTTTTACTTAGTAATTTTCTAGCAGCAATAACGCTGCTATTAAATAATTTAGGTTTGATTAGTAAATATTCTAATGCTGCTTTTTGTTGCAGCCATAAGATATGTCGCTCATTACTTTGCTGATGCGCTAAAGGCGATAATGAAAGTAAATATTCATAGTTTGAGTATGGTGCCAAGTACAGTTTTTGATCATTTTCAAATAACGTAAAGTCGGTTGTCGCGTAGCTAGCGAAAGGCATAAAGCTCAATAAAAAGTAAAACGATAATAAAAAACTATTACGCCAAATACTTAATGGCTTACACACTGTTGTTAATTTATATTGAAGAGTCATCCATAACCTTTAATTGTTCAATATGATTTTAATGTTTATTTAAAATAAACGTTTAAATGCCTTTAGATCAAATCCTTGCAAATATTCATCACCTACCTTGATGATAGGTACCCCACGGAATCCTAGACGATGAAATTCTTTTTTACCAGCCGGTGTTTGAGTATTACACAAGCGATAGGTAATTCTTTCACTTTCAAAATATTTTTTCGCTGTCTCGCAATGCGGGCAATTATTGCGAGTATATAAGACCACTTTTTTCATAAAAATTAAAAACCTAGTTAGTAATTATTTAATAATAAAAACGTAATAAATTATAACAACAAGCCGCTTTTTTCATCAATAGCATGAAAAAAATCACTCGCTTGCATCAATGACGTAGCTGTTAGCGCAGGAACACCATAAACATTAGTGATGCACTGTTGTTTTTCAGAAACATTACGCATTAACAAGTCAAAATCACCATCTCCTGACAATAAAATAACAGTATCAACATGACTAGCAGCTTCCATTATATCAATTGTAATACCTACATCCCAATCTCCTTTAGCTGAACCATCGCTACGCTGAATATAAGGTTTTAATTTAATGTCAAAACCAATATATTTTAATGCTTTTTGAAATTTATGTTGCTGGTCATCGGCACGAGCAATGGCGTAAGCATTAGCAATAACAATATCACCTTGTTTACTTATCTCTTGCCATAATTGACGATAATTAAACTGTCGTCCATACGCTTGTTTGGTTGTGTAATATATATTTTGTACATCAACAAATACGCCTATCTTTTTATTTTTATTCTCACTCACAAGCACTTCTCTAGAAAATTATTAGCGTTACTATGTTGTACTTTTAACAGTAACTTATCGTTAGGTATTTAAAACATAACCTATAAAGGCTGACGAGCTTAACACTATAACAGATAGTTCAGCTGTTATTAGCTAGCTCTGTTATAATAAAACTAATTTTTTCATAATGTTTCAATTAAGGTAAATTCCGTGTCTGATACTCTATTTTCTTCTACTTCACTTAGTAAAGCACTAGTTGATAATTTAACTACGCTTGGCTACAAAGAAATGACACCTATTCAAGCACAAACGTTACCTTTAGTGTTAGCGGGTAAAGACGTTATTGGCCAAGGTAAAACAGGCTCAGGAAAAACAGCTGCCTTTGCTCTAGGGCTTTTAAATAACTTGAATGTTAAACGTTTTCGTATTCAATCATTAGTATTATGCCCTACCCGTGAATTAGCCGACCAAGTTGCCAAAGAAATACGTAAATTGGCACGTGCTATTCATAATATTAAAGTATTAACTTTATGTGGCGGAACACCTATGGGTCCGCAAATAGGCTCTTTAGAGCATGGCGCTCATATTATCGTTGGTACACCTGGTCGTATAGAAGATCACTTAGGTCGTGGCCGTTTAGATTTATCAGAAGTCAATACACTCGTTTTAGATGAAGCAGATCGCATGCTTGAAATGGGCTTTCAAGCAACACTAGATTACATTTTTTCACAGTGCCCAGCTCAGCGTCAAAACTTATTGTTTAGCGCAACATTCCCTAAAGAAATTAAAGCGTTATCTGAACATTTAATGAATAAACCAGAAATGGTAAAAGTGCTATCAGTGCATGATAAAAATACTATCAATCAGCATTTTTATAACGTTAGTGATAATAGTGAACGCCAGCATGCAACTCAATTGTTATTAATGGAACACCAACCTGAGTCATGTGTTATTTTTTGTAATACAAAAATTGAAGTACAAGAATTGGCCAATCACCTAATTGAACGAGGCTTTAGCACAATTGCATTACACGGTGATTTAGAGCAAAGAGATCGTGATCAAGCATTAGTGATGTTCGCAAATAAAAGCATTTCAGTGTTAGTAGCAACAGATGTTGCCTCACGTGGTTTAGATATTGATAACTTAGATATGGTGGTAAACTATCATATTGCTCACGATCCTGAAATTCATGTTCACCGCATTGGTCGTACAGGTAGAGCAGGTAGTAAAGGTATTGCATGCTCTTTAATTAGCCATAAAGAAGCGCATAAAGTAATGAAGCTTGAAACGTACTTAAACATTGAAATAACCCCTGAGCCATTACCTGCTGCCGAAGTATTAAATAAAGCACCAACAACAGCAGTAATGACTACCATACAAATAGATGGCGGTAAGAAACAAAAAGTACGTGCTGGTGATATTTTAGGTGCCTTAACATCAACTAAAAAAATAGCTGGTAATCAAATAGGAAAAATACAATTGTTTGACTTACGCTCATACGTTGCTGTTGAAAGAGGTGTTGCTAAAGCTGCATTAAAAACAGTTAATGAAGGTAAAATGAAAGGTAGAAACTTTCGAGCACGTATTCTAGGTTAATAAAACCATTAGATAAAGTTATAAGAAGCTTTCCCCTTTGAAGCTTTACTATTTTAAGTTTAATTCTTTGAAATGATTGAGATAAAAATATGTTAGCATACGGAACTAACGACAGCTCATACCAAGCAGCAGATCAATTAGTCGGTATTGAGAAGCTTGTTACATGCTTTTATCATTTGATGGATACATTGCCTGAAGCGAAAGTTATTCGGGCAATGCACGCTGACGATTTATCATTATCAGAAAAAAAACTTCAATATTTCTTGTCTGGCTGGCTTGGTGGCCCCAAGCTTTATGCAAAAACCTTTGGCTCTATTAATATACCTAGTGCACATTGTCACATGCCAATAGGAAAACCAGAAAGTAATGCTTGGCTCTTATGCATGGATAAAGCCATTGAACAACAACCTTTCAGTGAATGTTTTAAAACTTACTTAAAAGCGCAGTTTCGTATTCCTGTAAAGCGTATTCAACAGGCATGTAAAAAGCCGGTTTAAGTTTTTGATACTAGGGCTAAACGTTAAATTTAAGCGAAGGTTAGTCGTCTAATGTAGGCCACACAAATTTATTACATGTTTGTAAATAAAGTTGTTCTACTTTTTCTCTTGCCCAAGGAGTAGAGCGCAAAAACTTCAATGTAGACTTAATAGTTTGATTACTTTTAAAACAATTGATATTCACGCGTTTTGCCATTTCATCCCAACCTAAGTTTTCAACTAAGGTTTCGACAATATGTTTCAAGGTTACCCCATGTAGTGGGTTATTAGGCTGTGATTCAAGGTTTTTCATAATAGCTCAATAGTATTAACAATCATCATGTATTAACTCAGTTTAACAAAAACTGTGTAATGTGTATCTAGTAATATCTAATTTAGCGTTTTATGCTATAGCAAAAATATCAAATGATTAACGAATTCTAAATAACCATGATTAATACAAATGATGTACTCGATTTAAATGACGAACTACCAATCACTATTAATGTATCAAGTGAATTACTAGAGTCTGTTCCACAAGCATATACCCGTTTAACAAGTGCCTGTAATAAAATGTCAGCACAATTAAATTTTCAAACCATGACAGCCAATTGGTATCATGATGAAGACAATCAGCTCACCGTTACACTTGAGTTAATTACTCCAGAAGCTTATCTACACAATTACAGTACAAATAAGCATAACGCAATAACCCAATTTACCGACGATGTCTTTGTAAAAAGAACAGCAACTAACCAACCCGTTTATTCTGTATATATTGCGTTAACCCTAGCCGAGCAGCAATTAATCAATTCTCATCCAAACTTATCTTATACATTAACTCAAAAAAAGTTTACTAAAGTAATCAACCTACTAGCCGATTACTTAGCTATAAATAAAATACACACATAAGTAAATCGTAAAAACAGAACATAAATTTGAAATTATTCTGTATTATTGATTTGTTTGTGTTAATTTAATGAAGTGTGATTAAAGTTTAATCAACATTAAAGGATGAAAACAAGCATGGCGCTTAACAATGAATTATTAATAGCAATTAAACAATGTAATATTGAGCTTGTAGATCAATTAATTATTAACGGAGCTGAACTTAATACCTGTAGTAAATTTTCTGGTTCTCCGCTTATCAATGCTTTGTACCAAAAAAACATTGAACTAATCACTCTGCTTATAAGCCATAAAGTCGATATTAATAAAGTCGATTGCTTTAATGTATCACCACTTGAAGTAGCAATGAAGTTAGGTTTCTGGGAAGCAGTCGCGTTACTAACATTAAAAGGTGCGCAACTTCCTAAAAATAGCCGCCCTTTTTATACTAGAAATCGCATTAATAACTTCAAAGCAAGTAAAAAAATGCTTCACACACTTAACTCTTCATCAAAAACATCTGATAACTTTAAACATGTCAGCTAGCAGGTTATTTTCTTAGCTGTAATCATTTAACTGTATATAAGTACAGCCACTCTGTTATCATCAATGTATAATTTCATGAAACATTGATGATTTTGAAACTTTATATTGCCGAAAAACCAAGTTTAGCCAAAGCTATTATCGCTGTTCTGCCTAAGCCTCATCAAAAAGGTGATGGCTTTATAAAAGCCAATAATGGTGACACTGTCACTTGGTGTATTGGCCACTTACTAGAGCAAGCCCCGCCTGAAGATTACGATGAAAAATATAAAAAGTGGGCAATAGAGCATTTGCCTATCATTCCGCAAACATGGCAATTAAAACCAAAAGTAAAAACGCGCAAACAACTTACCGTTATAAAAAAACTGATCAAGCAATCAAGTACTATTGTTAACGCTGGCGATGCCGACAGAGAAGGCCAAATTCTTGTTGATGAAGCCATTAGCTATTGCGGTGCTTCTCAAACAAAAATTAATAATGCATTACGTTGTTTAATTAGCGATATGAACCCTGCTGCTGTTAATAAGGCAGTTAACAACTTAAAACCTAATAAAGAGTTTATTCCTTTAGCTGTGTCAGCGCTTGCCAGAGCAAGAGCCGATTGGTTATATGGCTTAAACATGACACGCCTTTGTACGTTACAAGGACAAAAAGCAGGTTACCAAGGTGTATTATCGATTGGCCGTGTGCAAACGCCTATTTTAGGTTTAGTGGTAAATCGTGATATTGAAATAGCAAACTTTGTTTCAAAGCCTTTTTATGAAGTGATTGCACATATTACCACTAGCAATAGCGAAAAATACCAAGGAAAGTGGCAACCAAGTAAAGCCTGTGAACCATACATGGATGACGAAAAGCATGTATTATCAAAAGCGTTAGCCGTTAATGTTATTAATCGTATTCACAATAAAGCGGGTATTATTACTAATGTTGTTGAACAAAAAAAACAGCAAGGCGCTCCTTTGCTATTTAGTTTGTCTGCTTTACAAATAAGCGCAGCAAAAGCGTTAGGTATGAATGCAAAACTTGTATTAGATACCTGCCAGCAATTATATGAAAAACATAAATTAATTACTTACCCACGTTCAGATTGTAAATATCTTCCTAACGAACATCGTAACGACATTAAAACAGTCATAAGCGCTATTGGTTCTGTATCAAGTAGCTTAGGTTCATTAATTAAAAATGCTGATTTAACCAAAAAAAGTAAAGCATGGAATGATAAAAAAGTGAGTGCTCATCACGCTATTATTCCTACATCAAAAAATAAGCCTTCAGGCATACTAACAAGTAATGAAGAAAAAATTTATCAACTCATTGCTCGTCAGTATATTGCGCAGTTTTACCCTCATTTTGAATATGCTGAAAAACAAATCGATACAGTTATTGAAGGTGGCTTATTTATTAGTAAACAAAAAGATATTATTAACCTTGGCTGGAAAATCATTTTTCAAAAGAATGAACAAAGCGCCAACAATTCAAAAACAACTATCAATGCTAATGAGTTCTCTAATCAAAAACTACCCGATGTCACTATTAACGAGCAAGTTCATTGTAATGAAGGTGAGTTACTTGAAAAAGCCACTTCGGCACCTAAACACTTTAACGACGCCAGCTTATTATCTGCATTAACAGGCATTGCAAGGTTCGTTACTAATAGCGATATAAAAAAGTGTTTGAGAGACTCTGATGGATTAGGTACTGAAGCAACACGAGCGGGTATTATTGAGCTATTGTTTAAACGTCAATTTTTAATTAGGCGGGGTAAAGAAATACATGCTACTGATGTAGGTAAACAGCTAATTACGGCATTACCCGTAGAAATATCTCAACCAGATATGACAGCATTGTGGGAATCTCAGCTTGAGTCTATCAGTAAGCAATCGTTAAATTATCAATCATTTATTCAAGGCATAGAACAAAATCTTGGTCAGTTAATTCATCATGTACAAGGCATAACATTTAACGGATTACCAAAAACAAAAGCCCCTAGAAAATTTACGCGTAAACGTAAAGCGAAAACTAAAAAATAAATAGTTTTCGAATACCCTTTTGAGGCCATTTTATAGTACATTTATAATTTAAACCTGCTTTAATATATTGGTCGTTATTCATGAAAACATGTTATCAATTAAGTCAGCAAAACCTTGTTGAATTGCATCAACTCTATTTAGATGAATGGTGGACAAAAGATCGAACGTTCACAGAAACACAGCAGGTTGTTCAGGGCTCTCAAATCTGTATTGCCTTAATAGATAATACAGGTAGTTTACGTGGTTTTGCCCGTGTATTAACTGATTATGTTGTCAAAGCACTAATTTTTGATGTTATCGTTGATAAAGCATATCGACGCCAAGGCTTAGGTGATAAATTAATAACACTGATTAAAAGCCATTCTGCTTTAACACAAGTAAAATGTTTTGAACTTTATTGTTTACCAGCTCTTGAGCTATTTTATCAAGAACACCAATTTACTAATGATGTTAGCGGTATTCAACTCATGCGCTGTACGAACACATTATCAAATAAATCTAAATAATAATGAATCATTTACTTAATACCGTTAAAACAGTTATCAATAAACATCAAGATCTACCTTTTTCAGTTTATACATCACTTAAAGAGCAGCAGCTGTTAAATGTCCCTATTATTAAGCCTTTATTAATTATTGTACTTAGTGGTGAAAAAAACTCGGTACTAATCATGAATTAACTTGCAGTTCTGGTCGCTTTATTTTTCTCTCAAATCGCTCTGCTATTAATATGCGTAACATACCTAAAAATAACGAGTACTTTGCTTTGTTAATTGAGTTTGATCATCAAGATTTCAGTGGTCTTCAAGTAATGTCTAATAATAAAAAAGATCATGTTATTGGCACAATATCGTCAACACTAACAACCTGTTTACAGCAATTTGTTGATATAGCACCAGCTCTTCCTCGCTCAACATGGTCTTTACGAAAAAGAGAAATTATTGAATTATTATGTCATACAGGTCACAACGATATTTTATCTTTACTTAGCTATTCAAGCTTGAAAGAACGGTTACATGAAATATTTATTAACCAGTCATTCAGCCAACTGCAAACACCTTATATTTGTGAACAATTAGGGATGAGTGAATCAACATTACGTAGAAAATTAAAGCAAGAAGGTACTAGTATGCAAGAACTTAAAGACCAAGCAAAACTTGGTTTAAGCTTGCATTTATTACAAACAACTAATGACGCTATTGGCTTAATAGCCGATAAATGTGGTTATCAATCACAGTCACGATTCACTGATCGTTTTAAAAAACACTTTGGTTTAACACCTTCTCAATTACGAAAAACTAAAATGGCTGATTAAGGCTAAAAGATGGTTGTTTTGGTACTAACCTCTGATGAGAAAACAGCTAAAATATAACACAATAACAACAAACAAGGATTATTATGCACAAGTATCTAGCATTTATTTCAGTATTATCTCTTAGTATTTCGGCATCGGCATTTGCAGCACCATTTACATTATCAAGCAACGACATTGCAACAGGCGAATTTATGCCTAAAGCACAAGAATTCAATGGTTTTGGTTGTACTGGTGGTGATTTATCGCCTCAATTAACGTGGGCTAATGCACCTAGAGGTACTAAAAGTTTTGCCATTACCGCTTATGATCCTGACGCCCCAACAGGAAGTGGTTGGTGGCATTGGCAAGTAGTTAACATACCCGTCAACGTAACCGAGCTTGCATCAGGCGCAGGCACTATAGAAGGTAATAGCCTACTAAAAAATAGTACAACTGTTGCCAATGATTATGGTAATAAAAGTTTTGGTGGTGCTTGCCCACCTAAAGGGCATGGTGTTCACCACTACCGCTTTACTATTCATGCTTTATCTGTTGAAAAAATTGATTTACCAGAGAATGCATCTGGCGCATTAGCAGGTTATATGATTAATTCAAATACTATTGCTTCAAGCACAATAGAGTCTTTATATAAACGTGATTAATTAACACGTTAGCAATTTTTAGCTAATTTAACCTGAACTTGGGTTAACGGATTTTGTAATTAATTGATTTATAAATAATAACGATAAATTGCACACTATTCATTCGCTTAAAAAGATTAATGTAATTGAAAAAGCCATTAACATTGCTGTTAATGGCTTTTTATTTATAATCTATTATTTCTAGATAACGTATTAATACAAGTATCTATATATAAGTAGCTAACGTCTCACTAGTAAACTTATAAAATCACTATCCGCTTCTTACCTAACGACATCGCTAGGTTATTATCGTAATACGCAGCTTCATTAATAAAGTGCGGATACACAGTTTCATCACCTTGGTAAGTAATTACACTGCCATCAAACAAGGTAAAAATAGGGTCGCCTTTATTCAACGCTTTAAAGTCATTGTCTTGTACATTTTTATGCACCATACCAATGCGTTCACCGGTTTTACTTTCAGGTAATTTAATGCTCTCTACCCAATAATAGGCTTCATACTGTGCAGGTAATTCAGGTAACTGTTCAAGGTTACTAAGTTCTACAAAGTCTAAAACATGTTGGGTCATGTCGTCCATTTGATCTAGTACATCTTGACGCACAACCGACTGAGGCTGCGGGCCTATTTCAATAATGACACCTTGTTCAGCGATAGAGCATAAAAAATAATGATCAGCCACAGACTTTTGATCTTCAAACACAACGACAGCTTCAGGCATTTTTTGTAATACATAAGCACCTAGTTTTTTATTAAAATCGTCTGACTGTAATAAAATCAAAGTTGGCCCCATATTACTGGTGGTATTGTGTAAATCAATAATAAAGTCTGTACGTGAACTTCCCTTCGGACCAAGCTGATGATTAAGCGCTTTTGCTCGGCTTTGTTCATAATTAGCGAGCGTATGATTAGCTAATTTTTTAGCCGTGAATTGGCGGTTTAAATCACAATCAATATAACGCTTATTTTCATGAAAGGCTTTGGGATTAGCAAAAACAGTTTCTGTTACAAAACTTGTGCGCTTAACAAGTTCAGCATGCTCTTGCCATTTTTTATATAAATACACACCACTAAATTCATTACCATGTGTACCGCCAACAATAGCGAGCTCTTTTATTTTTTTCATATCAATTACCTAAACATTAAACGCACCGTATTTTATAACAGTGCAATAACCAAGCATTATTAATTCGCTATTTTTTATAAAGTCCGCGAATAAGTGAAAGTATATCTTCTTTAATTAAATACAGCGAAGGAATTAAAAACAATGTAATAACAGTAGCGAATAATATGCCAAAACCTAATGAAATTGCCATCGGAATAATAAACTGTGCTTGTAAGCTGGTTTCAAAGTACAGCGGAAAAACGCCAAAGAAAGTAGTTAATGATGTGAGTAATATCGCTCTAAAACGTTGCTGACCTGCTTGCATAACCGCATCTTTAATTCTTATACCTTGTGCCTTAGCTCTATTAATAAAATCAACCATAATTAGGCTGTCATTAACAACAACACCAGTAAGCGCAATAAAACCATACATAGACATCATATTAATTGTTTTTGCGAATATATAATGCCCCCATATTGCACCAATAATACCAAAGGGGATCACCGACATAATCACTAACGGTTGGATATAAGATTTTGTTGGTATAGCAATTAGGCCATAAATTAAAAACAAAGCACCAATTAACGCAAATTTTAATTGACGAATCAGTTTTTCTTGCTCATTACTTGCGCCTTCTAAACCAAATTCAACTAATGGGTAATTCGACAATATAGCAGGAATGGTCTCATCGTCCATTTCGGCCAATACTTTACGCGATTCAACTTTTGCCGAATCAATATCGGCAGATATAGTAATGGTACGTTTTTGGTTAATACGTTCAATAGTAGAAAAACCCTGGCCTATGGCTATATCAGCCACTTGATAAAACGGTACTTCATGTAATTCGCCATCAGCATTATTTGAAGGTAATTTGATCCACATATTTTCTAAATCAGAAAGCGATAGCCTATCTTCTTCCGGGTAACGTATCATCACTTTTAGTTCATCACGACCTCGCTGAATACGTTGTGCTTCTTCGCCAAAAAAGGCTTGTCTAACTTGTTTACCTAATTCAGCAAGCGTTAAGCCTAACGCTTCTGCTTCGGGTTTTATCGCCAGTTTAATTTCTTGTGTACCACGGCTAAACGAAGTGCGAATATCGTAAACACCATCATATTCACGTAACGCATCCATAATTTCAGTACTAGCTTCTTCTAATTGCTGATCGTGTTGCCCTGATAACTGAAACGATAATGCAGCGCCACCACCGGTGTTTACACTAGCAAAAATACGTAAATCTCGAACACCAGCCAACTCACCTATTTGCTCACGCCAATGTTTTTCAATATCGTATGAGGAAACACTGCGCTGCTCTTTTTTAACAAGCTCAAGCACAAAAGCCGCACCTGTATCCCCTTCAGTAAAAATCATTAAATTCTTTAAAATGTTTTCACCTGTTTCTTGCTTTTCTTTTTCTACCATTGCCAAGGCAGCAGCATTAATATCATCAATCACCTTATTACGTTGCTCTATTGAGCTACCGTCGGTTAAAGCAACATAGGCTTCAATAAAGTCACTAGGTACGACAGGAAACACTTCTGTTTTCACTTGCGAACTAGCAATTAAGCCAAATGATATAATAAGCACAGCAAAAAAAGCCGCCATTGTTGTGTATCTAGCGGTTAACGCTTTATTTAATAAAGGTAAATATTTTTTCTGAATAAACTTTGCTAAGCCTTTCTTAAATACCAGCTGTATACGCTCAAGCCAGTTAGCATTTTCTTCAGTTATGGGTACATATTTCATATGTGCTAAATGGGCAGGTAAAATCCATTTAGACTCAATCAGTGAAAAAATTAAACAATAAGAAACAACCAAAGCAATAGATTGAAAAAAGCCTGACAACGATGAATCTATTGCCAGTAAGGGAGTAAAAGCAGCAATAGTCGTTAAAACACCAAACGTTGCAGGCATAGCAACATTCAGTGTTCCTTGAATAACATTCTCTGTTGAGTGGCCTTTTTCTTCTATTTCACTGTAAATACTTTCACCAATCACAATGGCGTCATCAACCACAATACCTAGCACCATAATGAAAGCAAATAAACTTAATAAGTTAATAGACACAGCCCATTCACCTGCTAACGGCATTAACATGACAGCACCCATGAAACTAATAGGAATACCTAGCATTACCCAAAATGCCACACGTAAACGTAAAAACAAGGTCAATACTATAAACACTAATACCGCACCAATAGCTAAATTACTTAACATCATATCTAAACGTTCAGATAAGTAATAAGAGCTATCGCCCCATATTGAAATACTCACCCCTTTAGGTAATTGCGCTTGTTTAGCGGCTACATATTCTTTGACTTCTTTCGCAATCGCTAAATCATTTTGGTTGGCTGTTGATTCAACAACAACACTAGTCGTTTGTTGACCATTAAAATACGCAAAACCATCGCCCTCAACAAAACCATCAATGATATTAGCAACATCAGCTAAATATAAACGTATGCCATTTTCATCGGTACGCAGTAATAAGTTTCCGTAATGTTCACCTGTATAAACTTGGCCTTGGGTACGTAATAAAATATCTCCACCTTGAGTTTTTATTTTGCCACCTGGTAAATCAACCGACGATTGACGAATAGCTTGAGCAATATCATCAAAGGTTAAGTCATACTCACGTAGTTTTTCATCAGACACTTCAATGCTAATTTCATAATCACGCTTTCCTACTACTCTGGCTGAATTCACACCCGGTAATAACAAAATTTCATCACGCACTGTTTGAGCAAGTTCTTGTCTTGCTTTACGATCTAAGTCACCACGAACCGACAACCATAATACTTCGTCTTTAAATTCAGTCTTAAGAACAACCGGTGTTTCTATTTCTTCGGGGAATGTAGTTATCGCATCAACTAAGGCTTGAACTTCGTCGAGTTTTTCAGAAATAGGTACGCCATAACTTAATTCTAAATTAACCTCACCACGCCCTTCTCTTGCTGTGGCCGTTATTTCTTTGATGCCTTCAAGATCTTCTAATGCTTCTTCTATGCGAAGAATAACAGATGATTCAACCTCTTCAGGTGATGCTCCTAAATGATCAACAGTAACGCTGATAATATTGGGGTTAAATTCAGGAAATAATTTTTTTTCAATAGTAAAATACGATGCAATACCTGAAACCAAAATTAACACCATTAAAAGGTTGGCTGCCACAGGGTTATTAGCAAACCATGCAATAATGCCTTTAGCTTTTACTGTTTGTACAGGTAGATTTGACGAAGAAGATGGCATGACTAGTTACTCTGCGATACTGAAAATTTAGGCTTAGGCGTATCGTTCGCTTCAAAGTCTCTTACTCGTAATAACATCCCCTTTATAGGTAAGCTTAATTCTGTAGTAATTAACCGAGCATTTTCAGGCAAGCTATCTTGAGTATAAACATAATGTTTGTCGGTTCGAATAATATCGATTGATTGAATCATTAACGTTTTTTGATGAGAAAATAAATACACCGTATTTTTCCCTATTACGGCACTACGAGGAATGCGAGTAACGTTGCTTAATGTTTTACCTTGAATTTCTGCTTGTACAAAGCTACCTACAGGTAAAGCACTTCGCTGTTCATTACCTTTCAAATTATAAGGATCATCAATCACCGCAACCACAAATTGTACTCGGCTTGTATTATCAACCACGCCTTCACTACCTATTAAATGGGTAGTTCGCATATCAATTTTATGATTAGTAATGCTCGACAGCTCAACTTTACTTGTATTGACACTATTCACTTGTGTGTCTTTCATGACTTGTGCTTGTAATGACGGCAGTAAAATAAAAGGCATATCTTGCTGTTTTATCGGTAACCTTACTTTCGCCGTTTCAACAGAAATAATTGTTGCTAATGTATTACCTGAACTAACATATTGCCCTACGTCTACTTGAGTATTACGAATAATGGCATTGTAGGGTGCTTGAATAACTGTTCGAGATAATTGTATTTTAGCTGATTTAACAACTGCTTCAGCTAACGTTAATTCTGCCTGTGCTTTTTGTAATTGAGGAAGTCGAACAGCTAATACAGGTGCTGCTGACAACGCCTTTCCTGACAAACGCCACTCATCTTTTGCTTGTTTAACGCGCGCTTGTTCTTCTTGTAAATTTGCCTGTGCAATAGTTAAGCGAGCTTGAGCTTCTAATAAGGCAACCTGATAATCAGTATCATCAATGGTTAATAACCGATCACCTTTGGCAAAATACCCACCATCAGCAAACTTACTAGAAACTTGTATTATATTTCCCGCTACTTGCGCAGTTAATACTGATTCAGAAATTGCACTGACGTTACCTTGGCTAAAAATGGGAATACGTAAATCTTCTTTTTTTATTTCAACCACTTTTACCAATTGAGGCTTTTGCTCAACCTCTATTTTTTCAGGCTCTGGTGCCAATGCTTTCATAATTGCATAAATAGCAAAACCAAAAGCAATGATAAAAACAGGAATAAGAGTTTTTTTGACAGTAACTTTCATCGACGAATGCTGAGGGGAATTAGCATTATCAGGGTAGTTCATATTAGATCCATTAAATAAGGAGATACTGTTCACATTTTATGAACATTTTACATTAGCAATTATATTCTGTAAGGCTAACGGTTTTGTGTATTACTGTTCGAATAACACACAAAAAACACATTACCACAAAAGTGCATTTATCGCTTTAAAAATTGCGACCAAGATATTAATAATTCACGGAAATCTTCTAATCCACACATAGCCTCAGCATTATCGTCAATATCTAAACCTTGCTCAATTAAAGCTTCTGACATCTCAGCCGTTTCTCTGGCATTATCCCCCATGGTAATGTTTGCTTTAATAACCACATCTTGCTGATCGATAATTACGCTATATTCTTTGCCAGAGATCACAGTATCATTAATCTGTTTATGTTGAATCGCATCAAGTGTGTTTAACAATTCAGTAAATTTATCAACATCTTTGCCAACCTCTATTTCTAACCAAGGTCCTAAAATTTGATGTTCAAAAGAAAATATTGCGCGAGTATTGCCTGTTGCAGGGTCAAGTTGAAATTCATACTCCATAATGGTTTCCTTAATTGATGTAGTGACAGGTGCTACATTTTATATACTTAGCATCTAAGATAAGTTAATTGTAGCAAATATTAACGAATGACAGCTGGTTACACAGTTGTTTTTATAAATATAGACAACTCATAAAACTTATAACGATTAAAAACTGTGAATGATCCTACTATAAATAATTTTATTACTGTTATAAATCACATAAATATTGCTTATTTAGTCAAATGATTAGAAGTTAATGAAAATTAGAGTAAACTAAGATACAAATGTCCTGATGCCGATGATTTTAATGTCATTAGCAAATTAAAAGTTATAGAGAGTATACAATGAACCTGTATTTAGAATATTTAGCGGAAATTGAAACCCGCAAAAATGATTTAGGATTGGCTCCGTTGCCAATTGATAGAAGTGACTTATTATCAGAAGTGATTGCTCAAATTAAAGATACAGAGCATGAACACAGAGAAAGCTCTCTTAACTTCTTTATCTATAACACGCTACCGGGTACAACTAGCGCTGCTGGTGTTAAAGCTCAGTTTTTAAAAGAAATTGTTCTTGGTGAATTTGTCGTTGCTGAAATTTCAGTAGAATTTGCATTTGAATTACTTTCTCACATGAAAGGTGGTCCTTCAATTGAAGTATTACTTGATATCGCGTTAGGCAACAATGAAGCATTAGCTTTATCTGCAGCTGACGTATTAAAAACTCAAGTATTCTTATACGATGCTGACACTGCTCGTTTAGAAGCCGCTTTTAAAGCTGGTAATTCTGTTGCTAAAGCTATTTTAGAAAGCTACGCAAAAGCAGAGTTCTTCACTAAATTACCTGATATTCAAGAAAAAGTTGAAGTAGTTACTTACGTAGCTGGTGTTGGTGATATTTCTACCGATTTACTTTCTCCAGGTCATCAGTCGCACTCACGTGCTGACCGTGAGTTACACGGCCAATGTATGATCACGCCAGAAGCACAACAAGAAATGGTTACGCTACAAGAACAGCATCCTGGCAAAAAGCTAATGCTTGTTGCTGAAAAAGGTACTATGGGTGTTGGTTCATCTCGTATGTCTGGTGTTAACAACGTTGCTCTTTGGGCGGGTGAACAAGCTTCTCCATACGTTCCATTTATCAACATTGCTCCTGTAGTTGCTGGTACAAATGGTATTGCTCCTATCTTTCTTACGACTGTTGATGTAACAGGTGGTATTGGTCTTGATCTTAAAAACTGGGTTAAGAAAACTGATGCAAGCGGTAACACAGTTACTGACAAAAACGGTGACCCTGTTTTAGAAGAAGCTTACTCTGTAGCAACAGGTACTGTATTAACTATTGATACAAAAGCGAAAAAATTATACAACGGCGCTCAAGAATTAGTTGACGTATCTTCAGCTTTCACTCCACAAAAAATAGAGTCAATGAAAGCTGGTGGCTCTTACGCGGTAACTTTCGGTAAGAAGCTACAAACATTTGCTGCAGAAACATTAAATGTTGAAGCAACAGCTGTTTATGCATTATCTAAAGAAATTTCTCATGAAGGACAAGGTTTAACTGCTGTTGAGAAAATTTTCAACCGTAATGCAGTAGGCGTTGCTTCTGATGCTCCTTTACATGCTGGTTCTGACGTTCGTGTTAAAATTAACATTGTAGGTTCTCAAGATACTACCGGCCCTATGACTTGTCAGGAATTAGAAGCAATGGCTGCTTCTACTATTGCTACAGGTGTAGACGGTGCTTTCCAATCTGGTTGTCATACAGCTTCTGTATGGGACAACAAAGCAAAAGCAAATACACCTAAGTTAATGGCATTCATGAACAAGTTCGGTGTAATCACTGCACGTGATCCGAAAGGCGTTTACCATTCAATGACTGACGTTATTCATAAAGTATTGAATGATATTACTATTGATGATCGCGCTATTATCATTGGTGGTGACTCTCATACTCGTATGTCTAAAGGTGTAGCATTTGGTGCCGATTCAGGTACGGTTGCAATCGCACTTGCAACGGGTGAGTCTGCAATGCCAATTCCAGAGTCTGTAAAAGTTACTTTCAAAGGTAATATGAAAGACCACATGGATTTCCGTGATGTTGTTCATGCAACACAAGCACAAATGCTTAAGCAATTTGGTGGCGAAAACGTATTCCAAGGTCGTATCATTGAAGTACACATTGGTACACTTTTAGCTGACCAAGCATTTACGTTTACCGATTGGTCTGCAGAAATGAAAGCAAAAGCTTCTATCTGTATTTCAAATGACGAAACACTTATCAAGTCAATTGAACTTGCTAAGAACCGTATCCAAATCATGATCGACAAAGGTATGGAAAACGATGCAAACATGTTAACAGGCTTAATTGAACTAGCAGACGAACGTATTGCTGGTATCAAGTCTGGTGAGCAACCTGCATTAGCACCTGATGATGCTGCTAAATACTACGCTGAAGTTGTGATTGACTTAGACGCTATCGTTGAACCAATGATTGCTGATCCTGACGTAAACAACGAAGACGTTTCTAAGCGTTACACGCATGACGTTATTCGCCCAGTTTCATACTACGATGGTAAAGCGGTTGATTTAGGTTTTGTTGGTTCTTGTATGGTTCACAAAGGCGATATGCAAATCATCGCTCAAATGTTACGTAACCTTGAAAAGCAAAATGGTGCAATTGAATTTAAAGCTCCATTAGTTGTTGCTCCACCAACATACAACATTGTTGATGAGCTTAAAGCTGAAGGTGATTGGGATATTCTTAAGAAATATGCTGGTTTCGAATTTGACGATACTAACCCGAAAGGCGCAGCACGTACTAAATATGAAAACATCTTATACCTAGAACGCCCAGGTTGTAACTTATGTATGGGTAACCAAGAAAAAGCTGAACCAGGTGATACGGTTATCGCTACTTCTACTCGTTTATTCCAAGGTCGTGTTGTTGCTGATACTGCTGAAAAGAAAGGTGAATCTTTATTAGGTTCAACGCCATTAGTAGTACTTTCAACTGTATTAGGTCGTTTTCCAACAATTGCTGAGTACCAAACAGCTGTTGAAGGCATCGATTTAACAAGTTTTGTACCGCCTACAGAAGAAATGACAACGAAGTTTACTGCTGCTGTACCAGTAAAAAGAGTATAAGCAATAAGTAAACGTTTATTAGGCGTTCACTAAACGCCTAATAAAATAAAAAGGTTACTTGTATTAATCACGCAAATCAAAGTTTGCAACTGATTAACATAAGTAGCCTTTTTTGTTATCTAAATGCTATAAACGTAATGTAAAAACACCGCTGAGCTGGCTCAAGCCTTCTTACAGCGAATATTCGCAGATAATGAAGACATGATAAGGTTAGGAAATGATTTCCTGTCATCTACTCCCTCTATACCCTTTAACACTTCTATCGTAAAACCGTAACTTCTACAAAGTTCATAAGCATGTCTCATCATAAATGTTGCTAACTGGCTAAACTGTGTATCAAGCTTAGAAACAACTTCAACATGATATTCATTGTCAGATAATTGTGTTTGTGCAAACTGCACGTTGTGATCAAAATCCCACCTAGAAGCACCATTAGGTATTTCAATAGCACTACAAGCACTTACCACAAACAACAACACACATAACATGAATAAACGCATAAACACTCCAACAATTGATAAAACTAGTTAAGCTTAGTTCGAGAAACTAATTTAGTATACTAGGGGCTGTTGATCTTTCAGGGTTAATTTTTGTTCAAATTAAACGCTCTTTTAGCGCGGCATTTGTGATGTAACATAGTTATTCTATTTAAAGAGCAAGTAACAAAGCTAAAAATGCGTTTAAATGAATCGAAGACAGCATTGATGATAACTTTCTACTGCGTTATCGCTTAT
>JALZUE010000080.1 GCA_023301705.1 Alteromonadaceae bacterium
TTGAGTTATTTGCGCGCTTACGTGCTATTACCTTAATTAAAGGCTTAACAATTCCTGAAGAACTGCGTCAATATATTAAGCATTACTCAAGCTTAAGCGATATTAATACTTTTTATGACGTAGCTAGTTAATAGGTGATCCAAAAGTATTTTATGCTCTTATAACAGTTGTAAAAATTTTTGTGTGTATAGATTAATGACCAAGCTTAACTAAAACAATAAAATTAAATACCTATTGCGAGTAGGGTTAAGTCTCGTTACTATACACTTACTTAGTCATTTATTGACTAAAAGACTTGTCGGAGTGCCATTGGCTGAGATCGCGATTATCGCGGGATCCGTAGAACCTGATTCAGATTAACATCTGCGAAGGGAACAAGAGAACAATATTTTTCAATATTGTTCCTCGTTTATACACAAGAAACTTACAATTATTCTTGTCAGTTTCACCAATAAATTGCATCACTCCGCCGACTTTATTTTAACAACGTTTAAATAATCAGGTGAGAGCATGAGTTCAACTAAAAACACTAGTCCTAAGAAAAAAACCAGACGCGAGTTAAGAGAGCAGGCTGCTGCTTTTTTAAAAAATGTATCTGATCAATCATTTCCTAATTCTAAAAAAATCTATGTACAAGGTAAAATTCACGACATTAAAGTAGGTATGCGTGAAATCACGTTAAGTGATACGTTACTTGGAGGCAGTAAAGACGAGCCAGTATACGAAAAAAATCAACCTTTATGTGTGTATGATACTTCTGGTTTTTATACCGATAACGACGTAGAAATTGATGTACATAAAGGTATTCCTCGTTTACGTGAAACTTGGGTTGATGCTAGAGATGACATTGACTTTTTAGAATCAAATACTTCTGAATATGCACAACAACGCCTTGCTGACGAAGGTATTGATCACTTGCGTTTTGAACACTTACCCAAAGTGCGCAGAGCTAAAGCAGGTAAAAACGTAACGCAAATGCATTATGCTCGCCAAGGTATTATTACGCCTGAAATGGAATATATTGCTATTCGAGAAAATCTTAAGCGTGAAGAAGTTAAAGACGAAATATTACTTCAACAACACGAAGGTAGATCATTTGGTGCAAGTATTCCTGAACAAATCACCCCTGAGTTTGTACGTGATGAAGTCGCTCGTGGCCGTGCAATTATTCCGGTAAACATTAACCACCCTGAATGTGAACCAATGATTATTGGCCGTAACTTTTTAATTAAAGTGAATGCCAATATTGGTAATTCAGCTGTTACATCAAGTATTGAAGAAGAAGTTGAAAAGCTTGTATGGTCAGCCAAATGGGGTGCTGATACGGTAATGGACTTATCAACAGGCCGTAACATTCATGAAACACGCGAGTGGATTTTACGTAATTCACCCGTGCCCATTGGTACCGTACCTATTTACCAAGCACTAGAGAAAGTAAATGGTGTAGCCGAAGACTTAACGTGGGAAATTTTCCGTGACACGTTAATTGAACAAGCTGAGCAAGGTGTTGATTACTTTACTATTCATGCAGGTGTTTTACTTCGCTATGTACCAATGACAGCTAAACGCGTCACTGGCATTGTATCGCGTGGCGGCTCTATTATGGCTAAGTGGTGTTTAGCACATCATAAAGAAAACTTTTTATATACGCATTTTGAAGACATTTGTGAAATTTTGAAAAAATACGATGTATCGTTTTCATTAGGTGATGGCTTACGCCCTGGCTCTGTTGCTGATGCTAACGACGAAGCACAATTTTCTGAATTACACACATTAGGTGAGTTAACAAAAATTGCTTGGAAGCACGATGTTCAAACCATTATTGAAGGCCCAGGTCATGTACCACTTCATATGATTAAAGAAAACATGGAAGAACAATTAGCACATTGTGGTGAGGCGCCATTTTATACATTAGGCCCATTAACTACAGATATTGCTCCGGGTTACGATCATATTACTTCAGGTATTGGCGCTGCTAATATTGGTTGGTATGGCTGTGCAATGTTGTGTTATGTAACACCGAAAGAACATTTAGGTTTACCAAACAAAGACGATGTTAAAGAAGGTTTAATTACCTATAAAATTGCCGCGCATGCAGGTGATTTAGCAAAAGGTCACCCAGGTGCTCAAATTCGTGACAATGCAATGTCAAAAGCGCGTTTTGAATTTCGTTGGTACGATCAATTCAACATTGGTTTAGATCCTGAAACAGCAAAAGCGTATCACGATGAAACGTTACCGCAAGAATCAGGTAAAATTGCGCATTTTTGTTCAATGTGTGGCCCTAAGTTCTGTTCAATGAAAATATCTCAAGAAGTACGTGATTATGCTGCTGGCCTTGAAGATAATCAAAAGATAGAAATTAAATTACTTGATGAAACCATTGTACTTGAAGGTGCTGAACAAGCGCCAACGTCACAAAGTATTGATGAAGAAATTCAACAAGGCATGGCTGAAAAGTCTGCTGAGTTTAAATCAACAGGTAGTGAAATTTATCACACAGCAAAATAATTGCTAAATGAGCCCACTCAATAAATACCGTTATTAATACCAATGTTTATTCCAATATTAATGCGGTATTAGTTGAGTGTGTATATCAATGACTTTTGAAAACGTAAGAAGAAATACATGTTATCTATTAGCATTGTTGGTGCTGGTTTAATTGGCCGTTTAACCGCAGTACAATTAATTAAACAAGGCTATCACGTCACATTATTCGACAAAGATAATAAAAATGCCAAGCAAAGTGCCGCTTATGCTGCAGCAGGTTTATTAACACCTTTAGGTGAGTCATTACACAGCCCTAAATGTATTGTTGAAATGGGTGTTGAATCAATGAAGATTTGGCCAACATTATTAGCAACTCTTTCACAAAAAGTATTTTTTCAACAAAAAGGTTCATTATTAATTAGTCATGCGCAAGATGAAGGTGACTATCAACACTTTCGCCGTTTTGTTATACAAAACTTTTCTACGCACGACACACAAACATTGAACAGACAAACACTAACTGCACTAGAGCCTGAGCTGGGTCGTTCATTTCAGCAAGGTCTTTACTTGCCTGAAGAAGGTCAAATTGATAATCGCTCACTGTTAAATGCATTAACCTATGAACTTGAACAGTTCGAAAATGAAGCGTTACTAAAGTGGCAAAGTGAGACGAACGTTGAAGCAATACAAACTCAACCGCAAGGTTGTAATGTAGTATTTACTGAGTTAAGTGCCAATAACGACGTAATAGAATCAAACCAACATCAAATCACACAACATTTTGATTTAGTGATAGATTGCCGAGGTTTAGGGGCGAAAAAATCTAAAAGTAAACAATCGGTTGAAGCAGAACCAAACCACTTAACAGAGCTACGCGGCGTTCGAGGTGAACTTTTTCGCTTATACGCACCCGAAGTAAAATTATCTCGCCCGGTAAGGTTAATGCACCCACGTTATCAGTTATATATTGCGCCGAAAGAAAATAATGTTTACGCCGTTGGCGCAACACAAATTGAAAGTGATGATACATCACCGATGACAGTGCGCTCAGCCATGGAACTATTAAGCGCAGCATATAGCGTGCATTCAGGGTTTGGTGAAGCAAAAATATTAGAGCATATTAGCCAGTTACGCCCTGCATTTAATGATAACCAACCACATATTATCGCCAATAATGCCTTAATACAGGTAAATGGTTTGTATCGACATGGCTATTTAATATCTCCTGTTGTTTCATCACAGGTTGTGGAATTAGTGAATAATATCAATAAACACTTCACTGTGAATTCAAGTAATAAAACGATTAATTCAAATAACAACTCAATGAATAAAGCAGTAATATCATCACCTTTGACTTATTCACATTTACTGCCAATTACCCTACAGCACTCAAATAAAGAAGCACACTTATGAAAATTTTTATTAATGGCGACACAATTAATTTAACAACCGCTAATACCTCGTATGTGTCTGATGCATTAGCGCTTTATATAAAAAAAGAGCAACAAGGCTTAACTTACGCGGTTGCATTAAATAGCACATTTGTTAGTAAACAAAACTATGATGAAACACCATTAAACGAAAATGATTCGCTTGATGTTTTATTTCCTATTGTTGGGGGTTAATAATGTCATTAACTATTTATGATACCGAACTAGATAACCGCTTATTAATTGGCAGTGCTCTTTATTCTTCACCAGAAATAATGAAAAAAGCAATTATTGCCAGTGGTTCAAAAGTCATTACCCTTTCGTTAAAAAGACAGAACCCTGCGAATAATTCAGGCGATACTATTTGGCAATATATTCAGCAAATAGTACAACAAACAAATGGACATTTATTGCCAAATACCGCGGGCTGTAAAAGTGCTAAAGAAGCCATAACACTTGCTCATATGAGCCGTGAAATATTTCAAACATCGTGGATAAAACTTGAAGTGATTGGTGACGATTACAACCTTCAACCTGATCCAATTGAATTACTTAACGCAACCGAGCAATTAATCGCAGACGGTTTTAAAGTATTGCCTTATTGCACCGATGATCTAGTATTATGTCAACGCCTATACGATTTAGGCTGCCAAGTAATTATGCCGTGGGCATCTCCTATTGGCACCGGTAAAGGCCTAATGAATCCTTATAACCTTGAAACAATTAGACATCGCTTACCTGATGCCACACTTATTTTGGATGCAGGCATTGGTAAACCGTCAGATGCATGTTTAGCTATGGAAATGGGCTATGATGGCGTTTTACTTAATAGCGCCGTTGCGCTTGCTGATGATCCTGTCACCATGGCAACGGCTTTCTCAAGTGCTTTACAAGCTGGAGAAGCTGCTTATAAAGCGGGAATAATGCCAGAACGTCAAACTGCACATCCTAGTACGCCAACGTTAGATACGCCTTTTTGGCACCAAAACACATAAATTCACTAACGATTAGCCATTCAACAACATAATAAAAATAAAGAATAATGAAAAAAATAAAACAAGTAAAAAAACCAATTATTTGGTCAATTTCAGGTAGTGATTGTTCAGGTGGTGCAGGGATTTCTGCCGATATAAAAACAGGTCAAAGTTTACAGGTAGAAACCTGTCATTTAATCACCGCCAATACCGTACAAAACTCTAAAGAAGTCATATCGGTTAACCCCGTAAGTACTGATATTCTTGATCAACAATATGAAACATTGTTATTTGACAAACCGCCAAAAGCAATAAAAATAGGGCTAATTGCCAATCAAGAGCAAGTTGTATGGTTAATCAGTAAACTTGCTGAAATACATAAAATATTTCCCAATACAAAGGTCATTTACGATCCTGTTGGACAAGCCTCTGTTGGTGGTAAATTAAACGAATTAACCTCTTCTGATTTAAAGTCCTTATTTGCGTATATTGATGTTATCACCCCGAACATTCATGAAGCACTATCATTAGCACAAGTAACTTCATCTAAAAGTAACAATATTAATATTGCATCTTTAGCTGAGAAAATTCACGCTTTAGGCGTTAATAGTGTCATTATTAAAGGTGGTCATACTGACGATATCAAAGAAGCTATTGTTGACAAAGAACAGGTACATCAAGCATTTGACTATTGTTTACATAAACTAACTGATAATGACTCAAGTAAAAATTCAGTTGAAGAAACAATAGAGTATGGTGTTTCTTCAACAAGAGTAAAAACCTATTATAGCCATGGTGGTGGTTGCAGTTTTTCCTCTTCATTAGCGGCATTTTCTGCTTATGGTTATCTTTTACGTGATGCTTTAACGTTAACCAAAGCATTTATTCAACAAGGCTTAATGTCGACAAATAATCAACATGATATTTATGGCGCTTTTGAGCAAACCTGTTGGCCGACCACCCCTGCATTTTTTCCTAAAATACAATCACCACTAACCAATAAATATCAACACCTTTTACCTTTTAGAACGTTAGATTTAGCACAAGACGAATCACTAGGGTTATACCCTGTTATTGATTCAATTGAATGGCTAAAACGTTTATTACCGTTAAATATTAATATTATTCAGCTTCGTATAAAAAACATTCCAGAAGATGCTGTTGAAGTTATGCTAAAAGAAGCAATCACCTTAGCCAGCAAGTATAAAACGCGATTAATTATTAATGATTATTGGCAGCTAGCCATTAAATTAGGCGCTTATGGCGTGCATATTGGCCAAGAAGACTTAGTTGATGCTGACTTAACTAAAATTCAACAAGCAGGCTTACGCTTAGGCATTAGTACACATGGTTGTTATGAGTTTTTATTAGCACAGCAATTAAAACCATCATATTTAGCTGTTGGGGCAATATTCCCAACAAGAACTAAAAATATGACAGGGCAAATTCAAGGTATTAAAAATTTAGAAGATATTTTAGCATTAAAGAAAGATATTCCAATTGTCGCGATTGGCGGTATTAACTTAGATAAAGCTGTTGATGTATGGAAAACAGGCGTTGATAGCATTGCTGTAGTTACAGGTATTACACAAGAGCCTGATCCTGAATTAGTGGTACGTATGTATCAGTCGTTAATGAAATAACGCTTCAATTTATTTTAATCATATTATTAAAATAAATTGACTAAAATAGTGATAAAAA
>JALZUE010000081.1 GCA_023301705.1 Alteromonadaceae bacterium
AGAGTGTAATTAGCTGAGTAAGTATTCTGCCGTATTTTTCCGCTGGCTATTATTCTGCGTTTTGCTCGGTTAGGATTCCGTTTTTTCTCCAAATAAAATAAACAATATTTTTTTCGGAGGTATTGATTGCAACGGTATTGTGTATGGAAAGTCGCGTTTCTTATATCCTTAGATTTTCCGCAGGAAAATCATAATAAAAATAGGCAACTCACTTTGTTTTAAGCCCTAATTTAAGCGATTTTTTATACACGGTGTTCTCTACAGTTTTTTTACGTACTCTTTGGCTTTTTCTAAAAGTTCCTGATTGTATTTGGCTCGTTTCAGAACATCTTTACTTGGAAATGGTAAAAGGTCAATTATCTTATAACAATGTTTGAAAATGTCCTCGTAATCTCTGTTCTTAGAATTCAGTTTTTTTATAATTGTGTCGCAATAGCTATTAGCTTTTTTTGAGTTAGGTTTAATTTCTTCAAATTTTTTGTGAGCTACAATTTTAAATAATTCTAAAATATGCCATCTTAGAAGCACGTATTTATGAGAATTATGTTTTTTAATATTTACTAAATTGTTAAACCTATATAAAGTAAGAGCTGATGTATAGTAAAGAGCTTCTTGGTCATTCTCTTTAAATAAACTATCCTTTTGAATTTTGAAAATCTGTGATACATATCTTGCAGAATTAAAAGGCTGATTTAGAAACATCGCATTATATGCACGACAAATAAGTTTTATGTCAAATATTCTTGATTGCTGGTAATCTTTGTTTTTATATTCATTTTCTCTTCTTTCAAAGTACAAATGATAGTCTCTAGTTAAATCTGAATTCTTAATTTCAAAATACTTTTGAACTAATTTTGTTTTTTCTTTTAACGAATAAAAAGCTTCATTTGAGATACTAGTTTGACTATTTGTAGCCGATATTATATCTGTAATATTATGCTCGTCAGATGACTCTATACATTTTACCACAACATTTGTATTGTCATCTAAATTTGCATAATTCTCGAATAAAGTATTACTTGTTTGACATCCATTAATAATTTGATAGTTTATCAAATCAATCTCTTTTGAATTAGGTGTCAATGTTAATTCTGGTGTTACTATTGTTATACCATTATTTAAAACAGAAAATAATTTTCTTTTATCTTGATTAGATAGAGTTTCGCTTATTTTTTTATTGACAGGTGTTGAGCCAAGAAAAGCTCTTATGTTTTCTTCAAAAACTTCATTTTTAATATTACCACTTTCGTCCTTTAATACTTTGTCTACAAATTCTTTTGCATTAACTAATGCTACGTATGATTGAGGTATGTTTGGCATTGGTGGCATACCAAAAAATTCTATTAATTTTAATTTTGCTTCATTAGTTTCAGTAATAGAATTCCATAATTTTGTTAATTCGCTTCTTCCAATAGGAACTACTACTACATTATTAAATAAGTCTGTTATTTCAATTTCACGTTCAATTATTTCAAATGAGGCTTTTATTTCTCTTTCGTTGTTATAAGTGCCACTTGTACAATAATAAACCTCTACAGACGGTAGTTTATTTTTTACTTTCTTTAAATTATTTAATACAACATTGAAGACTTCAATCATTTCTTTATTGAGTTCTCCATTTGGTAATTTTGGGTCAAGCGAAAGAAAGTCTTTAATTCCTAGATTAAAATTTGCAATATCTTCTTTTGCGAATTTTTCTCCACTTTTTACTTGTGTGATGATTAATTTGACTTCAAGATTTGTTTTATGAGTATCAAATGATTGTTCAGCATCTTCTTTTGTGGTTATTAACTCTCCATCTACAATAAAACAAATTCCATCAATTGACGCGTCATCTTCATCAGTAGTAACAATATCTGGGTTAAACCTCCCTAAATAAGATTTAGAAACAATACAAAAATTACAAAACAATTCGAATAACTTTGATTCAGTTTCATCAAAGTCAAATTCTTTCTGTATTTCTTCAATATTCTTTTTTAAGATTATGTGCATATTGCTGTTTTTTTTAAATTGTAGAGAACGGTATTGTGTATGGAAAGTCGCGTTTGTTATATCTCTAGATTTTCCGCAGGAAAATCATAATAAAAATAGGTAACTCACTTTTTTTCAAGCCTTAATTTAAGCGATTTTATATACACGGTGTTAGCCACTGGCTTTATTCCGCAAACTTGCTAGCGTTGGCAGAAGACATACTCTTTTGTAATTTTTGGCGTAGCGTGGGCTTGAGCGAATTGCAAATGTGTATGGCTTTGAGCGTTGGCTTATTCATTCATCTTTCGGTAAATCTTTTTCATCATTAATTCTTTCACCAAGTCTCCAAACATTTTGTCCTCCAATATTTTCTCAAATATGTCTTGGTTTTGGTCCATTCGTCCGATTAGCTTGGTCATAAACATATCCTCAAACGCATATTTAAATGTGTCCATTTTATTCGCTTTTGCCTGCTTTTGAAGTTTTTCATCATCCATTAATTCTGCTTCTATTTGGTCAAAGAATAGTTTGTCCGCTTCTTCAAATTCAGTTCCAAATCTGTCATTTAAAACAGAAACAATTTCTGATAATAAAGCTTCTTCCTCTTTCGTGCGTTTTAATCCAGCTTCGGTTGTTCCGCTTAATTCTCCTTCTTCACCTTTCAAAAGGTCAATAGAACCTTCTTTAATCTTTTCTAAGCGATAATATTCCAATGCTACTTCATCTGAAAGTTGGAAAGCCTCTGATAAATCTCTTTTTGGTAAACGAGTTTGTAATAATTTGGCAAAAGCATAGAATTTTTCAAATTCAGCATCTACAAATGGCATTATTTGAGCTAAGAAAGAATACAAGTTTGTCCAAGAACGAATTGATTTCTTGAATTCATCTTGTTTTTCTTCTGTTTCTAATTCTTTGAAACGTTCTACAGATGGGTCTGTAAATGAATAGAGATATTTTTGATTTTTAGCATTGTTCAAATTCGTGCTAGGGTGGAAGTACACATTTGCAAATTCATCAATTTCTTCTTGCCAATACACTTGAAAAGCATCTAATCTAGCTTTTAAATCATACAAATGATTAATGTCTGTTTCCTCCGTAACTGTTGTTACTTCGTAATAAGGTTGAAAAGAATTAAAAATAGTTTCTCTGTCATTCGCGAAATCTAAAACAAAAGTATCTTCTTTACCTGCACACATTCTGTTTAATCTAGAAAGTGTCTGAACTGCTCTTACACCAGATAATTTTTTATCAACATACATTGTATGTAATAAAGGTTGGTCAAAACCTGTTTGATATTTATCGGCTACAATTAAAATTTTGTATTCCTCCTTCTCAAACATTTGTGGTAATTCTTTTTCCTTAAACCCATTCAATTCCGATTCTGAAACACCATCGGGATAATTGTCATCCTTTAACTTCCCTGAAAAAGCAACAATTACTTTTAATTCATTCTGATATTTTTTCTCTTTGATGTATTTTTTAAACTCTTCAAAATATCTTTTGGCGTGAAGTCTTGAACCACAAACCACCATTGCTTTTGCTTTACCGCCAATTTTTTTAGAAACAATAGACCTAAAATGTTCTATTATAATTTCTGTTTTTTGAGCCAAATTGTGTGGATGCAAAGACACGTATTTACCAATAGCTTTTGCAGTTTTCTTTTTGTTAAGTTGTGGGTCATCTTCTATAGCTTTAGTCAATTTGAAATAAAGCTCATAAGTTGTGTAGTTTTTGAGAACATCTAAAATAAAACGTTCTTCAATTGCTTGACGCATAGAATATAAATGAAACGGTTTTGGCTTACCTTCTTCATCTTTAGCTCCAAAAACTTTAAGTGTTTTATATTTTGGTGTTGCTGTAAACGCAAAAAAGGAAACATTGGTTTGTTTACCTCTTGCTTGAGCCGACTTTTCAATACAGCTATTCACTATATCTTGACCTAAAATAGTTTCATCATCATCCCCTTCTCCATAATTTGGATAAGGTTCTTCTGCTGTACTTTCTTCATCTTCTATAACACCTAAAACCTCTTTCATCTTTTTACTTGCTTCACCACCTTGCGAACTGTGAGCTTCATCAATGATGACAGCATATTTACGGTCTGGAATTTCACCAACTTTATCAATTACATAAGGGAATTTTTGAAGTGTTGTAATTATAATATTTGTTCCATTGCTAATAGCATCTGCTAATTGTTTGCTGTCCTTGTCTATTTTTTGAACTACACCTTGTTTGTGTTCAAATTGATAAATGGTATTTTGTAATTGTTGGTCTAAAACTCGTCTATCAGTTACCACGATTACGGAATCAAAAATTCGTTCATTTTTTGCATTGTGTAAACTTGTTAAACGGTAAGCTAACCAAGCGATTGAATTACTTTTTCCAGAACCTGCTGAATGTTGAACCAAATAGTTTTTTCCTGCTCCATTTTTTAAAGTATCATCAGTTATTTCACGAACAGCATCCAATTGATGATAACGAGGAAAAATCATTTTTTCCTTTTTGTAAATTTTACCGTTGCTTATAACTTCCTCAGTTTGTAAATGGATAAATTGTTGTAGTATTTGAAGCCAACTATCTTTTTGTAAAATATAATTCCATAAATAAGCAGTTCGGTAATCTTTAGTCTTAGAAATAGGGTTTCCTTTTCCGTTTCCATTGCCTTGATTGAATGGAAGCCAGAAGGTCTTATAGCCTTCTAACTTTGTAGCCATAAATACTTCGTCAGAATCTACAGAGAAGTGAACCAAAGCACGTTTTTTAAACGAAAACAACAATTCTTTTGGGTCTCTTGTGTCTTTGTATTGTCTTTTGGCGTGACTTACATTCTGTCCAGTAAATTGATTTTTTAGTTCTAAGGTTGCTACTGGCAAACCATTTAAACCTAAAACAATATCAACTGAGTTTTTATTTTTTTTACTGTAATAGATTTGGCGATATACTTTTAAGCTATTACTATTATACATTTGTACAGCATCAGGATTTAAATCCGAAGCAGGCTTAAAATAAGCCATTTGAAAACGTACACCATAATCTACAAAGCCTTTACGCAATATATCTAAAGAACCTCTAAGGTCTAATTCTTTATACAAACGTTGTAAAACTCTATTTTCGGTATCTTTTCCGTGAATTGCTGAAATTTTCTCCCACTTTTTTGGTTGTGAGTGTTGTAAAAATGATAATATTTCATTTTTAAAAAAACCAAGTTCTTTGCTGTAAGCGTTTGGGTCACCAATGCTATAACCACCATTTTTTACTAAGGCTTGTTCTATGGCAGTTTCAAAGGTGTTTTCAGTTGTTATGCTCATATCTTCTAAATTTGTGGTTCACTTTTTTGGCTACTTATAAATTGGCGGTATGCCACATCTTTAAATACCAAACGTAAAACGTGTTTTTGTTTTTCTGAAACTGTTTCTTTTAAATAACCATCTTCATCATAACAATCTCGTACTAATTCGTAATCATCAGGATATGTTTCTTCGTCTATTGTTTGTAAATGTTCTGGCAAGTCAGATTCTATAATTTCAAAGGTATCAGGATTGAAATATCTAATTAGTGGTTTATTGATTTCGTTATACTCACGACCTTGGAAGCAAGGAACTCCTTTACTAGATTCCCAATACACACCAAAAAATTCGGTTCTATTAGATTTGTAGACTTTGGCTATTTGTAAACTACCATCAACTTCTCGTATTGCTTTATCTAATGAAATGGAACTCAAAATATTCAATGGTTCCATATCCAGTTTTTTACCAAATTTATCTTCGTCTGATAAGAGTTTTTTGAATCGTTCTTTGGCTTCTTTTTCTACATCAATATCTGCGTTGCCTAAAAAGGTGTAAAACATTGTTTGATTACTATCGTTAGTCAATTCATCAAAAACAAATCCTTCTACATCTTGGTTGTAATAGAGTTTCCAAACCCTAAAAGCACCATTTGAGCCTTGTTGCCAATCCCAACCACCAAAAAGAAATTGTGCAGAACCTCTTTCTTCGTGGATACGTGATTTATCAACTTCTTGAATGGTTTTTACTAATGTTGTAAATTGTTCTGACAAAAACTCCAAGACCTCTTCAAGTGTTGCCGAAGGTGATTGCAAATAATTATCTAAATGAATGGAAGAAACCATATTTAAAACCAATGGATACGCTCTAAATGTATCACCTGCAAAACAGAGTAAACAGTCTTTTCTTGGTAACTCAAATAATTTGATTCCGTGTTTCCATTTTTCGCCACCTGTAAGGCAACTATCTGTAGCAAATACTAGTTCTTCAGTATCATTTGCTTGACGTATGTGTGCTGTGCAAAGTGTCATTTTTAATCGATTACTTTTATTTTACCTGTTACCACCTCACTAATTAAAGCTGTTCTGTACTCGGTAAGAAGTTTGATGTATTTTTCTGCTTTATCTATTTTAGCATTTATTTTAGCAGATTCCCTTTCTATGTGTTGTACGATTTCGGTTTGTTCAGAAACTTTAAAAAATGGTAATGGAATACCTCCAATCATTTCTAAATTAATACCATCTCTTTTATCTCCTCCACCTAAGTTTCTAATATTTTGGTAGTTTCTTTTCAACCAATAGAGTAAAAACCGATTGTCAATTTTGTTGTTTGGAATAATAATTCCCATTGACTGATTACAAGTACATTTAAATTGAACTTGAGCAACCATACCTTTGGTTTTTCCTTGTCCGGCTAAAGCCATTAGAATTGCCTTTTCTGGAATCCATTTTGCACTTGAGTTATTTAAAGCTTCTTCTGTAATATATTTAGAAGGTTCAGTAATGTCCCATTGATTGACAGTTCCAGAATTTAACCAAGGTATTGTTCCGTTTGTCCAATACTCAGGCTTATTTTTAGAAGGTGTACCACCAGAATAAATATTTGAAACCCATTTTAAGGAAACTGCATCCCAATGCTCAGGAATATCTCCTAACCATTCAATTCCACTATCTTTTAGTTTTACATTTTGGTTAATACCTTTGGTAACTGCTTGGTCAATAACGGCTGTTTTTTCTTCTTGGTAAAGTGTTACCAATTGTTCTTTCTCAGCTATGAGTTGGTCTATCTCTGTTGTTTTTTTATCAAGGTATTTAGCAATTTCTTTTTGCTCTGAAAGAGGTGGACGCACCATTTTAAGATTTTCCAAAACATTCATACCTATATTTTGTTGCGTACCATAATTCCAACCTAATTCTACTGCTGAAAAAAAGCGAGAAGATTTCATATAGAAAAATAAAAAATCGGTTGTTGTTTTTTCTGGTGCTGGACGAAATGCAGCAAGTGGTGACCAAATATTAAATTCTCTATCTGTTTCAACTCTTGCCAAGTTTCCAGTAGTTGCTCCAGATTTTATCATATAGACATCACCTAATTGTGGTTTATACTTTAATGAAAACCTTTGATGTTCTTCTTCTGATATGAAACCTCTTTTTTTACTGAAATCGATTTTATCTTTTTTTATAGATTCCGCAGAGATAAACGGAATTCCGCTTTGATGAAGTTTTGGCGTTTCGTGTGGACCGTCTGTTAATGGAATCTCAAGAGAGTATTTAATGGGAACTATTTCCCAATGTTTAGGAATTTCTCCAATCCATTCTATACCACTATCCTTATATTTTTCGTAGGTTTTCATTAGTCAAGCACAGTTTGTTGGTTTTCTAACGAAGTTTTTTCTAAAGCTTCAATTTGAGCTTTAATATCTGTTAATGAACAAAGCGGTTTGAATTCATAGAAATACTTAGTAAAGTTAATTTCGTAACCTATTTTCGTTTTCTTTTCGTCTATCCAAGCATCTGGTAAATGCGGTGTTACTTCTCTTTCAAAGTATTCCTGTATGGTTTGAGGTACAAGACTACCATCTTTTTCTGTTCGCAAAAAAGTAATGTTTTCGTAGTCTCTTTTGCTTGAAGAAGGTTTTATTTTAACCTTTTTATTCTTTTCTATAGTTAAAATATTTCCGTCTTGTTTCCATTTTCCTTCTTCAATATGCATTTTAAATAAAGTCTCGAACTCATTTACTTGTTTTTGAATTTCTTCTATGCTAGCATTATTTAAGAAATCAACAATTGTTTGCTTATCGTGAGCAACCTTAGTCATTAAATCAGAATAATCAGGTTGTTCTACTGTAATACGCCAATACCCAAAGTAGTCGTTAGGTAAAATTTTAGAAAATTCATTTTCTTCAAAATTGCCATATGACTGGCTCACAAAACCAATACCTTTTGTGTTTCCATTTTCAGGTATTTCTTTTCGTTTGCTACCCAAGCTTTTATCCATTTTTTTCCAAAAACGGTTTACTTCTAATTTTCCTTCAGTGATGAGTTCTTCATCTTTTGCTCCAGTAGCATTAATGAGTTGAACTTTATCTTTTCTTTTTTCTTCCTTTTTATTGTTAACTAGCCATACATAAGTGGAAATTCCTGTATTGTAAAACAATTGGTCAGGCATTGCAACAATTGCTTCTAGCCAATCATTTTCAACTATCCATTTACGTATTTCACTTTCGCCACTTCCTGCCGAACCAGAAAACAAAGGCGAACCATTAAAAACAATCGCAATTCGAGTACCTGATGGTTTCATTTTAGAAATCATATGCTGTAAAAATAGTAGCGAACCATCATTTATACGTGGAAGTCCAGCACCAAAACGACCTTGCATTCCTTTGTTGTCGTGTTCTGCTTTTATAATTTTTTGTGCCTTTTTCCAGTCCACACCAAAAGGTGGATTAGATAACATATAATCAAATTGTTCATCTTCTAATCCATCAATAGTAAATGTGTTTCCAAATTTTATATTACTTGGATTCTGTCCTTTAATTAGCATATCCGATTTACAGATAGCATAAGATTCAGGGTTTATTTCTTGTCCAAATACTTTTAATTCTGCATTTGGATTTAGTTCTTTTACGTGTTGTTCTCCAATTGAAAGCATACCACCAGTTCCACAAGCTGGGTCGTACAATGTTTTTACAATACCTTCTTTGGTTAAAATTTCGCTATCCTCATTGAATAACATATTTACCATTAATTTGATTACTTCACGAGGTGTAAAGTGTTCTCCTGCTGTTTCATTGGATTGCTCTGCAAATTTTCTAATCAAATGTTCAAATGCATATCCCATTTCCATTGAACTCATATCCGATAAGTCAATTTCTTGAAAGGCTTTTACAACACGATATAGAATATCCGCTTTTGGGTCGTCCATTCTATCAATTTGGTCGTCAAAATTGAAGTATTCAATAATTTCACGAGCCGAAGTGGAAAATCCGTTGATGTAGTTTCTTAGGTTTGAAGCTACATTGTTTGGGTCTGCTATAATCTTGTCAAAGTCAAATTTACTACGGTTATGGAAGTTCATTCCTGCAGTTGCGTTTAGCACTTTGTCTTTTGCAGTTTCACCTTCTAATTTTTCAACTTTAGGTAATGTGTCTAATACTAACTGTTTTTTTGGTGCAAGTACGCAATCTAATCGTCTAAGCACTGTCATTGGCAATATTACCTTTCCGTAATCAGAACGTTTATAGTCTCCACGCAGTAGGTTGGCTACTTCCCAAATTTTATCTGCTTTTTCTTTGAAATTATTCATTCAATTCTTTCTTGTTGTCAATTAGTAAATCAGATACACTCACATTTAAAATGTCGGCTATCTTGTATAAATCTTCAAGACTTGGTTGTCTCTTATTTCTTGCGTATTCGTTAATGGTCGGATAACTCTTTTCCATTTTTTCAGCAAGCCAAGTTTGACTAATTCCTTTGTCTTTCAGAACTTCTTTTATTCGGTTCATTTTAAACCTTTTTTCAATTCGTGTCTAATGTAGTAAAAACTCATTGAATAATAACGAAAATATTCGTTGTATTATCAGAAGTAGCGTTGGGAAAGGCAAGCTCTTTTTATTTTGTGAGGCACGAGCAAAATGAAATGTGCTTGACTGTGCGGTTGGCTTTTCAGAGCTTGTGGCTAACGGTATTGTGTATGGAAAGTCGCGTTTGTTATATCCTTAGATTTTCCGCAGGAAAATCATAATAAAAATAGGCAACTCACTTTGTTTTTAGCACTAATTTAAGCGATTTTATATACACGGTGTTGTGAGCAGTGCTTTTGCGTTCTGCCCTTTTTTCAATTTCATCGTTTACAATGTTAACCATATAATTCATTGGTAACATTTGCATCATTAAAACTTCATCATAATTCAGTTTATCCGTGTCAAGCTTACCTAAATCTGGATTAACTTGACATTCAAATTCCACAAACCACCATTTCTGAATTTTAAAATATAAGTCACGAATTTCAGCGATAAATTCCGTTTTGGTATTTGCATCGCTATTTGAAATCATTTGTGCTAATTCGTGAGCTAATTCATTTCTGTGAGCTTTAAATAATTTAATTCGTTCTAATTCCAATTTCGTAATCACTTCGTTCTGAACAAGCCATTTGGTTGATGCTATTACTATGTCTTTTTTATAAAGTCCACGAACTTCAGTTTTATAACGTTCGCTAACAATAAATCCATTTTCATCAAATCCATCAGTATAGAACTCTTCTATTTTTCGAATTACCGTGTCTATTAATAAATCGTAAGCGGTTAAATACAGCGATGCAGTTATCAGTTGAAATTTAACCTCGTTTTCGTCAAGGAATTTCATCCAATCTTTAAAATGCTTTTCTTTATCGAAGGTGTTTTTTTGCATTGCTCACAACGGTATTGTGTATGGAAAGTCGCGTTTTTTATATCCTTAGATTTTCCGCAGGAAAATCATAATACAAATAGACAACTCACTTTGTTTCAAGCCCTAATTTAAGCGATTTTTTCATACACGATGTTGTATGCAGTTTTTTTAGGTTATATTAATTCCGTATTTTTTCAGTTTTCTTGGTAAAACATCATCAATACTTTGGATATCATTATCGTTCATTTCGATTAAACTAAATCCTTCTCGCGCATAAATTTCTAATTTCTTTTTTTTACGCTTAGAATACTTTTCATTTTCTTCCATTCCCCAAAATTCGATAAATACGTTCCCTTTAAGAATATAGAAATCTGAAAGAACATCTTCGTCAATACCTGGAAGTCTGCGTTCATATGCGTGTGCAATTCCATTCCGATATAAATAATCATCAATCATTGCCTCTGCTCGACTTCTAACTCTATGACCATCTTGTGTTCTATATTTGGCCTCATATTTCTGTCTAAAATCATCTATGTCAGTAAAGTTTTCTTGAGAAGATGAATTATTTTCTTCGTAATTAACTCCTGTTGCAACATTTGCTGAGTCAATAAAGCTTTTGCTCTTTAAAATACTTTTATCCCAAATCACATATGGCGATCCATTTTTAGCTTCCATTTCAATTCCGCCATTTTTAGTGCCAAATTTGGTTACATTCCAACCTCCAATATTTGATTTTACTATCCAACCTAATTCTGCTAAAATTGTGTTTATTTTCTGAGCAGAAATATCGAATTCTTTTCCTATTGTGGAAGAGTTAATTTTGTCAGATTTATTAATTTGTTGGTTTATGTCAAGATTAAATGGCCATACTACATAATCTCCAAATTTTGGATTGTATTTTGTGTCTCCACCAGCAATTTTGCCTTCTTTTGTAAGTGTCCAAACACCTTCCTTCTTATATATCCATCCATTATTTTTAAGTTGGTTGAATAAATCTTTAGAATCTAATTCTCTCTCTTTAGCTAATGCTGAAGTTGATAAATATTTCATTAATTATATTTTGTTTTTCAATTGCATACAACGGTATTGTGTATGGAAAGTCGCGTTTGTTATATCCTTATATTTTCCGTAGGAAAATCATAATAAAAATTGGCAACTCACTTTGTTTTAAGCCTTATTTAAGCGATTTTCTATACACGGTGTTGGCAAATCGTTTATTCTATATTCATAATCATTTGTCTATTTTTTCTTGGAATATTATCAAGAATAATCTGTTTATTCGTGTGATGTATAATGTGAAATTCTTTATTAAATTTCTGACATAATAAAATTAAAAAGGAAGAAATTATATTAGAGTTTATTTTACATATATCTTCTAAGCTTTTTTCTGATTTAGTAGGAAAATAATTTAAAGATGATGTATGTTGCATATTATCTCTGTCAGCAGTATGTATGTCTTTTGATAGGTCAGCGTATAATGAATGTAAATCACTTAATATAGTCTTGTTTGGTTCATTTAAGAAAAAATCAAGAGCCTTAATATTATCAAACATTTGATAAATCCTTTTCTCTTTATCAATATCTGATAATTTATCAATAGCAAAACCTTTAAGGAAAGTTTCAATAGAGCTTCTGAGCATTAATCTGGAAGGCTTATATGCTCCATTTATAGATAGAAAAATTGAATTTCCAATATCAGAAATAGTTTCAAGTAAAAAATCACGTTGTTTTCCATCTAAAATAACCGGGCTATCTATTTCTTTTAACTCATAAATTAGAGCCATTAAGGAATAATATTTTTTGTGCATTTGAGACAAGAACTTAATAAGTATTGTGTCTTGTTCAAAAGAACTTAGAGAGTATTCTTTAATGAATTTTTTAAGTGTGAGAAAATCTTGTTTAACTTCCCTTGACATTATTGATTTAATTTAGAAATAGCCTGATTCCAACTAAAGTTAATATCCTCTTTTGCTTTTTTAATTTCTATTAAAGCTTCATTATCGTTTGTAATTAAAGATAAAGTTTTAATTAATTTTTTTAAGCCAGACTTATTTAATGTTGTGACTTCTGTAACTATCAAGCCAATTAATTCATAACGTGTTCTTTTGTTTTGTCTGGTTATGTTTATCTTAAACAAATCTTCAGCAAATTCTATAATATCTTTATTATATTTAAATAATTCTTTGTCTTGAAATAAGAAAGGTAAAACACCTACTAATTCATTAACATTAGTGTTTAATGAATTAGTTTCTGTTTGATTACCAATAGAAAATTCTCGTAATAAATTTGCAGTTTCTTCAAGGTTTATATTTTTTTTTGATTTTAAGAACCAAGAAAATTCCTCAAGGAAGTTTGCTGTTTTGATTAAATTATTTTTGTTCTTCATTTCCTATTCTTTTTAAAAGTTCATCTACTATTCCTATGAGTGCTGTTTTGATGTTACTATCTTGCAAATCTAAGATATAATTATCAAGTTGTTTACCTGCTAACTCAGTTCTTTTAGGAAGTTCTTTAGTGTAAAGCAGTTTAGACCAAGTATGATGTTCTGATAAGAATTTTTTTGCAGACTTATAAACTCTTGTCTGCTGTTCTGTAATAGTTAAAACAACACCTATACATTTAATTGTTAAGTCTAAGTTGTCTTTTTTTTCTTTTACAATGTTATTAAGCAAATCTATACCTGTTAGTGATATTGGGTCAGCTTTAGTGGGAATTAAATAATAATCAGAAGCTATTAATGCACTTGTCATCCAAATTGAAGGAGTAGGAGGTGTATCTATAATAACAATATCATATTTTTCCTCGTTCATACGGAGATATTTCTTTAATCTACTTTCTCTACCTTCTCCTGGAGCTATTTCTAATCTATATAATTCTAAATTCCCGGGGATTGACCAAAGGTTTTCTTTAATTTTTACCGGTTTTATTTTTTTTAATTCTTTAGAGCTTGTTTCATTAGCTCCGTTAACAGTACTTATGTTGATTTTAGTGTTCTTATCAAAAATGTCTGTTATAGTATCCTTTTTTTCTTTTAAGTGTTCTACATATTGTTCAACTTTAAACAAACACTGTGTCGAATTAAATTGAGGGTCAATATCTATTAGCAAAACTTTTTTTTGATATCGTTTAGAAAGGCAATCAGCAATATTTATAGAAAGAGTAGTTTTTCCAACTCCTCCTTTCATATTAATTAAACTTATTATTTTCATATTTCATTTTTTTTTAATGTTTGCCAACTGTATTGTGTATGGAAAGTCGCGTTTATTATATCCTTAGATTTTCCGCAGGAAAATCATAATAAAAATAGGCAACTCACTTTGTTTTAAGCCTTATTTAA